>CABUVB010000009.1 GCA_902494815.1 uncultured Collinsella sp.
CAGAGGACATAGCCTCTGAGCTGCGAACATTTGGTGGGCGTTAGAAGATTTGAACTTCTGACCTCTTCCGTGTCAGGGAAGCGCTCTCCCCCTGAGCTAAACGCCCAAATGGAGCGGACAACGGGGCTCGAACCCGCGACCCCAACCTTGGCAAGGTTGTGCTCTACCAACTGAGCCATGTCCGCTTACGAGGATTAATCTTACGTGATGCCCGCATCCTATGCAAGAACTTTTTTTGAAAAGTTTTGCGACGCCCTCGCGAACCTCGCGAAGACATCAGCCACCACGGAAGGCGCAGGCAAACGCAAACTCGCCGCAAGAGGCCCTTACATCTCACCGAGCATGATCCAGGCAGAGCTGTCCTGCGCGAGTCTGCCGTCTGCAAGCGCTGATGAGGTGAGCAGGACCCTGCCCGCCGGCAGCTCCACGGGTGCTGCACCGAAGTTCGTCACGCACGCCCAGCCGTTATCGCGGCGATAGGCGATGACGCCGCCCTCAGCGCCCTCGGCACCATCCGCAAGACCGGTGCGCCCGTCAAGATCGAGCCACGCAAGATCGTTGGCGCACCCGCGCAGCTTGCGCCGCAGCCAGAGGGCGTCACGATAGAGCGCAAGCATCGATGTCGGGTCCGTTTCTTCCCTATCGGCAGCATAATCGGAAAACCATGCAGGCTGCGGCAGATGGGGCGCCGCATCAGCGTCCGCCGGCGAAAACCCAAACGATCCGCCCTGCGCGGGATCGTCCGCCGCTACCCACGGCAGGGGCACACGACAGCCGTCGCGCCCCTTCTCGCGCTTCGGTCCGCGCGTATTGGTTGCACTGGGATCTTCGAGTGCAGTCCACGGGATATCAGCCACCTCAAAAAGACCGAGCTCCTCACCCTGATACACATATGCCGAGCCCGGAAGCGCCAGTTCAAGCAAAAGGGCCGCCCGCGCGCGGCGCTCGCCGAGTTCACGGTCCTCGTCATAAGACGACCCGTCGCGTAAGAGCCAGTCGAGCGCAATCTGGTGGTAGCGCGTCGCCTTGATTTGCGGCAGGGCATAGCGCGTCGCCACGCGCGGCACGTCGTGGTTGGAGAGTACCCAGGTCGAGGCGGAATCGGATTCGATAGCTGCCTTCAAGCCCTCCTCGATTGCAGCGTGCATGTCATCATAGGTCCAAGTGGCCTTGGCAAACTCAAAGTTGAATGTCTGGCCAAGCTCGCTGGGACGCGCGTAGAGATACTGG
The DNA here is from genome assembly GCA_902494815.1 of uncultured Collinsella sp. Classification (GTDB taxonomy): domain Bacteria; phylum Actinomycetota; class Coriobacteriia; order Coriobacteriales; family Coriobacteriaceae; genus Collinsella. The sequence goes on from CABUVB010000009.1 coordinate 1,231, forward strand.
CGCTCGGGCAGCACCCACGCCTCGGCAACGGCACTGCGCGGCGGATTATAGCGGTCGAACACGCGGCGCCACTCGCGATAGATCTCGTGGACCTCATTGCGGTCCCACAGCGGATGGGTGCCGTCGTCAACCATGTCATCGCCCTCGGCGAGATGCCACCGGTCGAGGTCATCGCGGTCGAGATCCTTGGCGAGACCCTGCGCCACATCAATGCGAAAGCCGTCGACGCCTCGATCGCTCCAAAACGCCAGGACGTCGCAAAAGAGCGCGTGAACCTCAGGGCATGACCAGTCAAAGTCCGGCTGCTCGGGCGTAAACATGTGCAGATACCACTGACCGTCCGCAACACGCGTCCATGCGGGGCCGCCAAAGTTGGCATTCCAATTGGTGGGAGGCAGCTCGCCATGCTCGCCGCGACCATCGCGGAAGATATAACGGGCGCGCTCGGGCGATCCGGGGCCGGCGGCAAGAGCGGCTTTGAACCAGGGGTGCTGGCTGGATGAATGGTTGGGCACGATGTCGACGATGACCTTGATGCCGCGCGCGTGAGCCGCAGCGATCATGTCATCGAAGTCGTCAAGCGAGCCGAGACGTGGATCGACATCGCAGTAGTCCGCCACATCATAGCCACCATCGACAAGAGGCGATGGGTAAAACGGGCTCAGCCAGATGGCCTCGATACCCAGCCGCTCAAGATAGTCCATCTTCTGGGTAATGCCCGCGATATCGCCCAGACCCGAACCAGTCGAATCCTTAAACGAGCGCGGGTAGATCTGATAGATCGCGGCATCGGACATCCATGAGCGCGAAGAAGACTTTTCTGTAGCCATGGGGCGTATCTCCCTTGCAACGAGGTTATGCGAGATGCCCACGATGATACGCCCAAAGCGGACATTCGCAGCAAACAACGCCACAGCCACGACCCAAAACGCTCGCTCCCTCTCGGGTTCGAGCCTAGGAGATAGGTACAAAAAAAGCCCGGCTACCGTAGTAGCCGGGCTGTTGCGTTTGGAGCGGACAACGGGGCTCGAACCCGCGACCCCAACCTTGGCAAGGTTGTGCTCTACCAACTGAGCCATGTCCGCATATGTAAAACAAAACGGGCGCCGGAGCGCCCGGATGTTGCCTGGAGGCGAAGCCCGGATTCGAACCGGGGGTAAAGGCTTTGCAGGCCTCTGCCTTACCACTTGGCCACTTCGCCGAAAAAGGACCGCCTAAACGGTCCGGAAATGCAATGGAGCGGACAACGGGGCTCGAACCCGCGACCCCAACCTTGGCAAGGTTGTGCTCTACCAACTGAGCCATGTCCGCTTGTGGGTTATTAATTTACGCGAGTTGTCCAAAAGACGCAAGTACTTTTTTCAAAAAACTTGTCTGCCGCATGTTCTTAGTAGCTAAACGCGCTAAAGCGATTGGCTAGGCACACGATTCCAGCGCTCCGCTAAACAGCTTCACCATCTGCACGCACGTGCCGGCGCCGTCCGTACGACGAGCAACCTCCACCTTATCGACGAGCATGCGCATAAGCTTGATACCACGGCCGCGCTCCTCAGATGCAACCGGTTCGCTCGTTTCATCGATAGCATAGCCGGCGCCTCGATCAAGCACCTCAATCACAACGCGATCGCCATAGGCCTGAACCGTCAGAACGCACCCGATACCGCCCGCATGGTCATAGGCATTACCCAGCGCCTCCCCCGACGCCAATGCGACATCGTAGCGCTCGTCACGGCGCAACGGGAGCGATTCAAGGAGTTCGGCGATATGATGTCGGTAGTATGGAAGATTCTCGATACCCCGCCGGACCTCGACGCTCTTACTCCAGCGAGGCAGCTCCCCCACCGGAATGGCGGGAATAGACTCCCGTGCCGGCCCCGCGACATGAAGGATATCGACAAGACGAGCAATCTCCAAAAAGCGAACAACTTCGCCTGATGCATTGACGAGCGAAAGCAGGCCTTCTCGCCTCATGAGCTCACGAGCGCGCGTAAGCAGGAATGCCAAGCCCGTCGAATCGATAAAGCCAACAGCCTGACAGTTGATGACGACACGACGCACGCCGCGGTCAACCAAAGCATCCAACCGCCGACGCAGCGCAGGCACCGTGGCGATGTCGATATCGCCTGGTGGCGTCAAAACCGCTATGTCATTCCACTCATTCATACGACCATGGTTCCCCAAAAAAGCCCACTCGATGCATTCGTTTCCTCAACCGTGCGGATTCAGCCCGCCCAGCGTCGTCTATGAACGACCCCGTAAAAACTCAAGGGACACCAATGCAATGTCATCGTCCAGCGCCGATTCGGTAAATCGGTCAAGCTCGCCCAAGACCTTGCCGCAAATGCCCGACACGCCCTCCCCCGAAACAGAAAGCAGAAGATCGCGCAAGCGCTGCTCGCCAAAGAACGCTCCGGTGCGGTCACGGGCCTCAATCGTTCCATCCGTATACATGAAGAGCATGTCGCCGGGGGCGAACGTAAAGGCACCCGTCTCGTACACCATGCCTTCAAATGCACCGATTACGCCCGATTGGCACCCAAGCAGCTCGACCTCTCCCCCACGAGCCTCGCCGCCACCCAGCGGCATCGACTCTGGCCTGATGACCATGGTCGGAGGATGGCCCGCCGAACAATACGTCGCGCGTCCGGCTTTAAGGTCAATCTTGGCGATAAACGCCGTCACGAACGTCTCGACCCTCGAAAAGCCCATGAGCATGCTGTTAAGGGAGCGTGCCATGCGGGCCGGTCCAGCGCCCTCCCAGGCATATGCCGTCAGGGCCGTCTTGACGAGCGCGGACATCGATGCGGCCTCAATGCCTTTGCCAGACACATCACCCAGAATCATGACGGCGCAATCGTCGGGAAGTCGGATGAGCGTATAGAAATCGCCGCCGACCAACGCTGAGTTCGTGGCCGACAGGTACACCGAATCGGTTGCGATACCCGGAACATCCCCCAGGGAATTTCTCATGCCAATCTGAAGGGTCTGAGCAATATGGCGCTCCTCGCGCTTTTGAGATTCGCCTTCGTAGATCAGTTCAAAGTCATGTGCCAAGTGCACCAAGTAGTCATATTCAAGGTCATCAATCGGCTCTTGGCTGCCATCACGAAGCAGCAGCGCGCGCGTCGTCGGGCCTTTCGCAACAGAAGCAGGAACAATCGCGTCGTTACTGTGCTTGCCATCACCCTCAGAGCGCGGGCGCCCCGCCTCGATGCCGGAGTCGACGTAGAGGCCCTGGCAAGGCAGACCGTGCGCCCTAAGCCAGCCTCCCATAGGCATCGATTCGTCAACGCGAGTTATACGGACGTGTTTAAGGTCCTCGGCACTCGTGCCGCCCAAAACAGATGCCTCAAAGCCGTCAGGGCCAGCTCCCAGACGTGCCGCCGGAGCCGTCGTAGAAAAGAAAAGCTTCTCGGGATCGTCCGGCAAAGCAACGCGACTGCCGCCTTCAAAATCTATGACGTAGGAATCCAGATTGGCGTCATACTCAACAGGGCAAAAATGGCAGTTGAGCATATTGCAGATCTCGGACGATACCGCCTGGGTAGCCGCGGCGGAATCGTCTAGAAAGGTAAACAACTCATCACGTAAGACATTAAGCGAGCGGCCAAGCTCGGCCGTGCGACGAGAACGAAGGCTCGATGCCATGCCGACCAGCTGGATAGACAGGTAATCGCAAATGACCTCGAGTACATTAACGTCATAGGCAAGCGGTGCCTGGGGGCGTTTCCAACCAACTTCCAGCACGCCAAGGATCTGCGTACCGTAAAAAACGGGAAGACAGATCTCGCTACGGTACGGAGGCATATCCTGCATGCGCAACAGGTGCTTAGAACGATTGTCCAAATCCATAAACATGCCCGAGGCAACACGATCGCCCTCAAGGTCCTGCTGAATCGACAAGCGGCAAGCGCGCGACTCGCGAAGCACATACGTCGGGATGCCCGCACCATACGGCATAAACTCTGGCAGATAGCTATCCTCAAGCTCCTTAGAAACACCGCGGAGCTTAAAGCCGCCGCTCTCCGAAAAATAAATCGCAGCTCCAGAAGCATCGAGCGTTCCGACAAGCTGATTTAAAACGGTATCAAGCAGGCTGGGTAGCTCATCGGAGCCCACGGTGCTCATAATGACCGAGAGCGTGCCAGAAAGACGCTTATTCGCCACTCTAAGCTCCGATAACGCACGCTTGAGTTGACGGTCGTGAGAATACTGTTCCTCGATACTGTGAAGTGCCACCAGGACACGTGGCGCGCGGCGCCCAAAGATGCGTGGAGGCGTTACGGAGCCAGCGCGAACCAAGACGGGAATAAAGGAGCCGTCGCTCAACTTGAGCATCAGTTCGTTCTCGGAGCCATCAGTTTCAAATGGCAGACGATGTTCCGTCGCACGTTCAAAAGCGGACGAGTACAGCACGTCTTTAACATCTCCACCAATGACGTCGGCGCGTTCCTCGCACATCAAACCAAGTAAGCGATTATTCACATGCAGAATGGTTCCATTGAGCTCGCAGATGATGACAGCATCGCTCGTGATCTCGACTAGTTGGGCAACGTCTGCCCACTCGTTGCGTTCAAGCGTTTCCATCGTGGACCCCACCGTCTATCGGTAACAAAAAAGCCTCCGAAAAGGCTTCTCAAATGCGATGGTGTCGGAGGCGGGACTTGAACCCGCATGACCAAAAAGCGGTCACTAGCACCTCAAGCTAGCGCGTCTGCCAATTCCGCCACTCCGACATGCTATGTTGTTGATTTGCGGTTCGTTTTGTTGGAACCGCGCTTTCAACGAGGAAGATAATAACCTATGATTCGAGAACTGTGCAAGCACTTTTTTGAAAAAAGTTTACGAATTTGTAAATGCGCAGGTAGACGCTTATATCCGGCCCCGAATCGGTGTTGCCTCCCGGCGCGTCCTCGGGCATGAGCGATATTTTGCTGCGCACTTCGTGCTGCAAAATATCGCTCCCCCTGCGGAATGCGCCGGGAGGCAACACCGATTCGGGGCCTGCCAACACGTACTCCAAGCACCGTTCTCAAACATGTTCTGGGGGCTGATGCAAATTTGGTGGCTCGGCAAAGCCGAGCCCTTATATGGGGAGGCCGGAGCTAAAGCTCCGGCCTCACTAACTTTCCCATTAGATTAAGTGAGCGATCGAGGAATCGCACCCCTCCCTGCCGCGTTGCCGCAGGGCCCGTGCTGGACTTAGTTTTCAGAACATTCCGCAGACCAGGAAACCCCCTTATCCGCAGCTCCGAAGGAGCAGGATAAGGGGGTTTCCATGGTCGAGGACGTTCTGAAAACTAAGTCCAGCACGGGCCCGGACAAACAACCGACTACAGATCGATGTGCGATTCCTTGATCGGGAACGGCTCCGCGAAGTGGCAGGCGCAGCAGTGACCCGGCGCGACTTCCTTAAACTCGGGAAGCTTCTCAAAGCAGATACCCTGAGCGATCGGGCAGCGCGTGTGGAAACGGCAACCGGTCGGCGGATCCAGCGGTGACGGCGGGTCGCCGGCAAGGATGATGCGCTTACGGGTCTTCTGGATATCAGGATCGGGAACCGGCACGGCAGACAGCAGCGACTGCGTGTACGGATGGTGAGGCTCGCTATAGAGCGTCTTCCAGTCCGAAACCTCGACCATCTTACCCAGATACATAACGGCAACGCGATCGGAGATGTGCTGCACGACGGACAGGTCGTGGGCGATGAACAGATATGCGGTACCGAACTTGTCCTGGAGTTCTTTGAGCAGGTTCAGAACCTGGGCCTGAATGGACACATCCAGAGCGGAAACCGGTTCGTCGCAGATAATCAGTTTGGGCTTCAGCGCAAATGCACGGGCAATACCGACACGCTGACGCTGACCGCCGGAGAACTCATGCGGATAACGGTTGATGTGCTCGGGGTTCAGTCCAACGACGTCGAGAAGCTCGCGGACGCGCTCAATGCGCTCCTCCTTGGTGCCCACGCCATGAATGGTCATGGGCTCGGAGACGATCTCACCGATGGTCATACGAGGATTGAGCGAAGCATAAGGATCCTGGAAGATAAACTGCATCTCACGACGCATGTCCTTGATCTCATGCTTGCTCATCTCGGCAACATCTTTGCCCTGGAAGAACACCTTACCGGCAGTCGGCTTGGTCAGACGCATGATCGTGCGGCCCGTGGTGGACTTACCACAACCAGACTCGCCAACCAGACCGAAGGTCTCGCCAGGATAAATCTCAAAAGAGATGTCATTCACAGCAGAGACGACACGCTTGGAGAAGCGCTTGGCGAACATGCCGGACTCAGCGGGAAACTCCTTAGAAAGGTGCTCAACCTTCAGCAGCGGAGTACGCTCGTTGGTATCTGCCATTACGCCTCGCCTCCCTTCTTGGAATCCTTGCGCGTACGGGACGTCTCAGGAGCGTTCTTAAGAAACTCGGGGTCACCGGAGTAGTGGCATGCAGAGTAGTGACCAGACTCGGTGACAACGCGCTCGGGGCGCTGCTTGCGGCACTTATCGGTCGCATAGGGACAACGAGGCGAAAACACGCAGCCCTCGGGCAGGTTCATGAGCGAAGGCGGGTTACCGTGAATCGGCGTGAGCGGCTTCTTCTCTTCGATGGCCTGCTCCGGGATGGAGCGGATAAGGCCCCAGGTGTAGGGGTGGCGGCTCTCGTAGAAGATTTCCTCAGCAGTACCGAACTCGACGGGACGGCCGGCGTACATAACCATGATCTTATCGGCCATATCGGCGACGACGCCCAGGTCATGGGTAATCATGATGATGGCGTTGCCGTTCTTCTCCTGCATCTCCTGCATGAGCTCGATAATCTGAGCCTGAATGGTAACATCCAGAGCCGTCGTGGGCTCGTCGGCAATCAGGATATCGGGATCGCAGGCAAGTGCCATAGCGATCATGACACGCTGACGCATACCGCCGGAGAACTGGTGCGGATACTCATTGACGCGCTTCTCGGGCTCAGGAATGCCAACGAGGTCCAAAAGCTCGGTGGCGCGCTTGAGTGCCTCCTGCTTGGAGTAGCCGCGGTGCAGACGAAGGCCCTCGCCCACCTGCTTGCCGATCTTATAGACCGGGTTCAAGGAGGTCATAGGATCCTGGAAGATCATCGCGATATCGTTACCGCGAATGTGCTGCATCTCTTCTTCGGTCATCTCGAGGATAGAACGACCGCGATAGCGAACGTCGCCGCCCTCAATCTTTCCCGGAGGCATCGAGATGAGGCCCATAATGGTCATGGCGGTCACGGACTTACCGGAGCCGGACTCACCGACGACGCCCAGGGTCTCGCCGCGATCGAGCGTGTAGGAGACACCGTCGACAGCGCGTACAACGCCATCCTCGGTGTGGAAATACATCTTAAGGTCATCGACCTCGAGCAGATGCTGGCCCTCGGGAACCGGCTGGTCCTTCAGGTCCACATAGTTCTTGTTCTTCTTCATCCTTATGCGTCCTTCATCTTGACGTCGAGGGCGTCGCGCAGACCGTCACCCAGCAGGGTGAAGGCGAGCACCGTCGAGAGAATTGCCAGACCGGGCATGATCATCATCCAGGGAGCAGTCAGAAGATACTGCTGACCGTCCTGAATCATGGAGCCCCACGAAGGCGTAGGCGGAATAACGCCCATGCCGAGGAAGGACAGAGCGGACTCGGTCAGAATGGCGCCACCAATGTTCATGGTCGCATAGACCACGATGGAGGCGACGGAGTTCGGGAAGATGTGACGCACGACGATACGAGCATCAGATGCACCCATCGCGCGCGCAGCGTCAACATAGTCGTTTTCCTTGACTGTCAAGATTGCAGAGCGGAAGACGCGCGCAATCGAAGGCCATCCGAGAATGCCGATGGCGATAAAGACGTTCTGAAGACCACGGCCGATAACGGCGATCATGGCGACGACGAACAGCACGTACGGGAACGCCAGGAAGATATCCGCGCAGCGCATGATGATCGTATCCCAGATGCCGCCGTAGAAACCGGCCAGAGCACCCATGACCAGACCAATCAGCGTGGAGATCGCAGTGGCCATAATACCGACGGAAAGCGAAACGCGTGCACCGTAGATAACGCGGACGAGAATGTCGCGACCAAGGGCGTCGGTGCCAAACGGGTGCTCTGCACACGGAGCCAGCAGCGACGTCTGGGCCATGGTGGTCGAGTCGGAAGCCGTCGGCGAACCGAGCCAGGGCTTAGCCCACAGATCTGCGGTCAGGGCAACCACAACGACGATGATGATCCAGCAGACACCGATAACGGCGAGCTTGTTCTTACGAAGACGCTTAAAAGCGTCGCCCCACAGCGTGCGGGACTTGGCGGGAGCAGATGCGGCCTTGGTGGCGGTAGCCTGCTCCTGAGACTGAGAATCAGTTTCCTGCATGAGACGTACCTCCCTTAGGCCTTATCCGACGGACCGCCAAGGCGGATGCGCGGGTCGAGGAATGCATAGCTAATGTCGACGAGCAGGTTGATCACCATGACGACGACGACGATGAGCGTAACTCCGCCCATAACGATGGGCCAGTCACGCATGCTAATGGCGCGATAGACCTCATAGCCGATACCGGGCCAGTTAAAGACCGTCTCGGTCAGGATGGCACCAGAAAGCATGCCGCCAAAGTCGACACCAATATAGGTAACGACAGGGATGAGTGCATTCTTAAGCGCGTGCTTGATGATGATCGCGCGATTGGAGAGACCCTTGGCCTTTGCCGTGCGGATGTAATCCTGGTTCATGACGTCAAGCAGCTGCGAGCGCATAATGCGGGCGGCGTAAGCGGTCGAAACCGAAGCCAGCGTAATGGTCGGAAGCACATAGTGCATCCAATCCTGATACTGAGAGCTGGAACCGCCGGCACCCGAGATCGGCATGGAGAATGCACCGCCCGTGGCATCCTTGAGAATGACGCCAAAGAACAGCTGCAGCAACATACCAAGCCAGAAGGCCGGGACGGCAACGAGGATTGACGTGGTGAGCGTTACCAAAATATCCCAGAAGGAATAACGCTTTACCGCCGAAATGATACCCGCACCGATGCCCATGATTGCCTCGAGCACAATGGCGCACGCGGCAAGTTTGACCGTATACGGATACTTCTGGGCAAAGATTTCCGTAACCGGCAGCTTGCGCTGATACGAATTGCCCAGATCGCCATGAAGCAGACCGTCCATGTAATACAAGTAACGGTCCACGAGCGACGTTTGAACGGGGTCGCCGTTCTCGTCAAGGATCGCGTTGCCGTCCTCGTCCGACTGGACCAGGTGATAGCGAACGCGAAGCTGAAGCTCCACCTCGGGGGACAGAGCCTTGTCTCCACCGATCAGCTTGATCGGGTCTCCCGGCACGATATTCTGGAGGGCGAACAGAATCAGCGTAACGCCCAAAAACACCGGGATGAACTGAAGCACACGTTTAACGATGTACTTACCCATACCACTCCCCTATCTAGGGATTAACCTAAATGGGATGCCGATCGCCAGACCGGCATCCCAAAATTACCATCAGCCAGTTTACCCCAGGTTAGGGAGAACTGTATGTTTCCCATGAGGTCTACGTAAATACTTGACCCTCACGGAAGCTGCAAACTCTTAGGCGAGCTCAGCGGTACCCAGCTCGGCATGCTTCTGCGGATCGACATAGAGGTGCTTGATGCGATCGGAGCCGACGATGGTGTGCGTGTAGAACATCACCGGGATGACCGGGCAGTCGGCAGCGACCATAGCGTCAGCCTCCTGCATCTTAGCGACGCGCTCTTCGTCGTCAACAGTAGTGCGAGCCTCGTCGACCTTGGCGTCGAACTCGGGGTTGTTGTAACCGGAGCGGTTGTCGCCACCGAGGGAGTCGGAGTGGAACAGCGGATACAGGAAGTTGTCCATAATCGGGTAGTCGGCAATCCAACCCAGACGACCGAACTGATAGTTAAAGTTCTGATACTGCTCGAGCAGGGCAGACCACTCGGGGGTATCGGAGACAGCGGTAACGCCAACCTTGGCGAGGTCGCCGATGATGGACTCCATGATCTCCTTGTGGCCGCCGTCCTGGTTGTAAGACAGAGTCACGCTAATGCCACGATCGCCGTCAGCGCCAGCGGGAGCAACCTTGTCGAGGTACTCGTTAGCCTTGTCGACGTCGTAGGCGCAGAACTCCCATGCGCCCTCCTTGTAGCCATCGATGCCCGGAGGAACAATGCCGTCGGCGGGGGTACGGGTACCCTTGAAGATGGTCTTGCAGATGGCCTCACGGTTGATGGCCAGGGAGATACCCCTGCGCAGGTCGGCGTTGTTGAACGGCTCGGCCGTGTTGTTGCAGGTCAGATAGTAGGTGGAAGGCTCGGCGCCGAGCAGCATGCGCTCGCCGTCGCCCATGGTGTAGCCGTCCTTGGACACGCCGCGATCCTTCTTGGCGGCATCGATCTGAGCAACGGGAACGTCGCAGACATCGAGGTTACCGGCCTGGAACTCCTTGTAAGCGGTCTCCATGTCCTTGATGACCTGGAAGTGGATGCCATCGATCTTGGCCTTGTCGCCATAGTAATCGTCGAACTTCTTGAGGTTGATCTCCTGACCATCCTCCCACTTGCCGTCCATCATGAACGGGCCGTTACCGACCGGTGCAAGATAGAAGCTCTTGGCATCGGACTCGGCGCACTCGGGAACCGGGGACAGAGCCGGGTGAGAGGCGACGAAGGGGAAGTCGGCGTAAGCGGAAGACAGCTTGACGACGAGGGTCTCATCGTCGGGGCAAGTAACACCGCTGAGCTCGGTGGCGTTACCGGCAAGCAGGTCGTCATAGCCCTCGACCATGGAAAGGTGATAGGAGACCTCAGAAGGGCCGTACTCGGTAGCGATGGCCGACTTGGTGTTGACCAGACGCTCCCAACCGAGCTTGAAGGACTTGGAGGTAACGTCGTCACCGTTGTGGAACTTGGCCTTCTTGATCTTGAAGGTAAACTCGGTGGCGTCGTCGTTGGCCTCAAAGGACTCGCAAGCCAGCGGAACGATCTCGCCCTTCTCGGCGTCATAAGAGGTCAGAGCGTCAAAGAGCTGGTACTCGACCTGAGTGCCCTGGTCCTCCTGGACATTGTAGGGGTCGATGCAGACCGGGTTGTTGATGTAGAAGTTCAGCGTCGAACCGGACTCAGAACCGGAAGCGTCGCCGCCCTTCTTGCCGCATGCGGCAAGAAAAGCCATGGAGCTCGCAGCGAGGGTGCCGCCAACAAAGGCGCGACGACCCATAACGGGCTGGTGGAACATAGAATCAGCCATGCCATCCTCCTTATGAGATAGGACAAAGAAATGTTCAGTCGGACACATGTCGAGACAATCCGATCCGAACCATCAAAACGCCGCCCGTTGCTATGGCTGGTTATGCACAACAGGCCAACGTTTTGCAATACAGTAGCGCATTTTATGCACAAATTGGGCCTGATTCCGGTCAACGGTCAAGAATTTCTTTAGTTGGGCGAAGTATGTGGTGATATTTTTGACTCTGTTACAAATATGTAAACAAAAAAGGGTCCCGCACTTGCGGAACCCTTTACAAGTACTTATGCAGCTCGTGATTAATAGCCCACGATGCCCTGCGGGAAGAAGAACATACATAGCACGACGCACACGGCAAACACGACAGCCATGATGACGGTCAGGCGGTCGAGGTTCTGCTCCATAACGCCTGTGGCAGAGCTGGAGTTATACAGCGAGCTAGCGATCATATCCGAAACGCCGGTACCCTTACCGGAATGCATCAGGACGAGAATCGTCAGCGCCACGGCAGAAACAGCCCAAACGACAAACAGAAGAATCTGGAACGGACCCATAGATAAGCTCCTTAATAGAACAGTTCAAACTCCAGTACTGTACCACAATCCCCCGCTCTCCCCTACCTGCCACTCGGGGACGGTGCGGAAATGGCAGAAATACCAAAAAGGGGGTTGCCCAAATATGGGCAACCCCCCTGCAAGAAAACGCTTGGAGTTTTCTCTTAGGCCTCGGTGGCGAGCACGCGACCCGTCATCTCGGCGGAAGGCTCAATACCAGCCATGGTGAGCATGGTCGGAGCGATATCGGAAAGACGGCCGTCCTCGATACCGGTGAGCTGTGCCTTCTCATCAACAATGATGAACGGCACGCGGTTGGTGGTGTGAGCCGTAAACGGATGCTTAGAACCGTCGGAAGCAACGTCAAACATGTGATCGGCGTTGCCGTGGTCGGCGGTAATCAGCGCAAAGCCGCCCTTAGCGAGAATCGCCGGGACAACCTTGGACAGGGCATCGTCAACAGCCTCGACGGCCTTAACGGCGGCGTCGAAGACACCGGTGTGGCCAACCATGTCGCAGTTCGCGAAGTTCACGATGTAGAAATCAGCGCGATCCTCGTTGATAGCGGCGACAAGCTTCTCGGTAACCTCGGGAGCACTCATCTCAGGCTGCAGATCGTAGGTAGCGACCTTGGGAGAAGCGACGAGCACGCGCTCCTCGCCCTCCTTGGGCTCCTCGATGCCGCCGTTGAGGAAGAACGTCACGTGGGCGTACTTCTCGGTCTCGGCGGTGTGCAGCTGCTTCAGGCCATTGGCGGCGATGACGTCGGCCAGGACGTTCTCGGGGAACGTCTTGGGGAAGGCGACCTCGACGTCAAACGTCGGATCGTACTCGGTCATCGTCACAAAGTGCGAAAGCTTGATCTGCTCGCGCTCAAAGCCGTCGAACTCCTTGTCCGTGAACACGCGGGTCATCTGACGAGCGCGGTCGGGACGGAAGTTGAAGAAGATGGCCGCGTCGCCCTCGTGGATGCCCTCGTTGTGGGCAGCGAAGGGCTCGACGAACTCGTCGCCGCGCGAATCCTTCTCGTAGTAGGCCTTGATACCGGCAACGGGGTCGGTATCGGCATCGGACGCGTTGACCATGACGTCGTAGGCGCGCTGGATGCGCTCCCAACGATTATCGCGGTCCATGGCCCAATAACGGCCCGAGACGGTGGCAACGCGAGCGTCGCAACCGGTCTCCTCGGAGATCTTAGCCAGGAAGGCGCAGAACTCACTCATGTAACCGGCACCGGACTGCGGGTCAACGTCGCGGCCATCCATGAAGGCGTGGACGCGAACGGTCTTGACACCATGCTCGGCAGCCATCTTGACCAGAGCCTCAACGTGGTTCATATGAGAATGAACACCGCCAGGGCTCATAAGGCCCATGAGGTGGAGAGTCTTGCCGTCAGCCTTGACGTCGTCCATAGCCTTGACGAAGACCTCGTTCTTGGCGATGGAGCCGTCCTTGATGGCGTTGTTGATGCGCGAAAGCTCCTGGAACACGATGCGGCCGGCACCGATGTTGAGGTGACCCACCTCGGAGTTACCCATCTGGCCATCGGGAAGACCCACGTCCTCGCCCGAAGCGCCGAGCGTGGTGTGAGGATACTTCTCGTACAGGCTATCAAGGAAGGGCGTCTTGGCAGCGGCGACGGCGTTCTCGCCATCAGCCGGAGCAAGGCCGCAACCATCCATGATGATCAGGAGTGCAGGAAGATGACGCTGTGCCATATGTCCTACTCGCCTGCCTTGACGACCATAGAGGCGAAGTCGGCAGCCTTGAGCGAAGCGCCGCCCACGAGGGCGCCGTCAACGTCGGGCTTGGCGACGAGCTCGGCAATGTTGCCGGGCTTGGCGGAACCGCCGTAGAGAACGCGGATGCCGTTGGCGAGCTCCTCGCCGAACATCTCCTTGAGGGTCTCACGGATAGCGCCGCAGACCTCCTGAGCGTCCTCGGCGGTAGCGGTCTTGCCGGTGCCGATGGCCCAGATGGGCTCGTAGGCGACGACGACCTGCTTGGGGCAGGTGATCTCAAGGCCAGCAAGGCCAGCCTTGACCTGGCTCACGACGTGCTCGACATAGGTGCCAGCCTCGCGGACCTCAAGGGACTCGCCGCAGCAGAAGACGGGAACAAGACCGGCGGCAACGAGAGCCTTGGCCTTCTTGTTCTGGTCCTCGTCGGTCTCGTGGAAGTAGTCGCGACGCTCGGAGTGACCGATGATGCAGTAGGTGCAGCCAGCGGACTTGAGCATGTCGCAAGAGGACTCACCGGTGAAGGCACCCTTGGCCTCCCAGTACACGTTCTGTGCACCGAGGGCGATGGGGGCAGCCTGCATGCGGGCGTGAACGGTGGTGATGTCGATGGTCGGCGGGCAGACGAGGACCTCAACGCCCTCGGGAACTTCGGGCAGAGCCTCGGCGAGCTCGTCAGCGAGCTTAGCAGCAGCGGCAACGTCGTTGTTCATTTTCCAGTTGCCGGCGATGAGTTTAGTGCGATTAGGCATCGAGAAGCGCCTCCACTCCGGGGAGAGCCTTGCCCTCGACGAGCTCCATGGAAGCGCCGCCACCGGTGGAGATCCAGCTCATCTTGTCGGCAAGATCGAACTTGTTGACGGCTGCGACGGAGTCGCCACCGCCGATGATGGAGGTGCCGCCGTTGGCCTTGAGCTCGGCAACAGCCTCGGCAACGGCCTTGGTGCCGTGCGCGAAGTTATCGAACTCGAAAACGCCCATGGGGCCGTTCCAGAAGACGGTCTTGGCGCCCTTGATGGCCTCGGCGTAAAGGGCCTCGGTCTTGGGGCCGATGTCCATGCCCATGCGATCCTCGGGGATGGCGTCGGAAGCGACGACCTTGCCCGTAGCGTCCTCGCCGAAGTGGTCGGCAACGAGGTTATCGATCGGGAGCAGGATCTTGACGCCCTTGTCCTCAGCCTTCTTGAGCATCTCTGCAGCGCGCTCGACCCAGTCCTCCTCTTTGAGGGAGGTACCGACGGTCTTGTAGCCCTTGGCCAGGAAGAAGGTGTAGGCCATGCCGCCACCGATGATCAGGGTGTCGGCGGAATCGATCAGATGATCGAGGACACCGATCTTGGAGGAAACCTTGGAACCGCCGACGATGGCGACGAAAGGACGCTCAGGATCAGCGAAGATGCTGGTCAGCGTGTCGACCTCCTTCTCAAGCAGGAAGCCTGCGACAGCGGGGAGATAGGCGGCCGGGCCCACGACGGAACCTTGTGCGCGGTGAGCGGTGCCGAAGGCGTCGAGAACGAAGATGTCGCCGTAGGAAGCGAGCTTCTTGGCGATCTCGGGATCGTTCTTCTTCTCGCGCTTATCGAAACGGACGTTCTCGAGAACGAGGACCTTGCCCGGCTCGACAGCCTCGACGGCCTTGGCGGCCTCCTCGCCGTAGGTGTCCTGGACGAAGCTGACGTCGAGACCGGAAAGCTCGGCGAGCTTGGCGGCAACCGGCTTGAGCGAAAGCTCGGGCTCGAAACCAGTGCCGGCAGGACGGCCAAGGTGGCTCATGAGGATGACGCGAGCGTTGTGCTCGACGAGATACTTGATGGTGGGAAGGGCAGCCTTGATGCGGGTGGTGTCGCCAACGACGCCATCCTTGATAGGCACATTGAAGTCAACGCGAACGAGAACGCGCTTGCCGTCGACATCGATGTCGCGGACGGTCTTCTTGGTAAAGGCCATGTTTGCTTCTACCTTTCGTACATGTGTGCACGTATGTGCGCACGGTTTCCAATAAAAAAGGACGCGACCCCAGAGCATAAGCCCTTAAAGGCCGCGCCCTTCTTTAGACGCTCAACGAGCTAGTCGATTGCCGATAACTTAAGCAACGAACTTCTCGAAGTACTTGATGGTGCGGACCATCTGGGAGGTGTAGGAGTTCTCGTTGTCGTACCAAGAGGTGACCTGAACGAGAGTCTGGCCGTTGCCGAGGTCGGAAGCCATGGTCTGGGTGGCGTCGAAGATGGAGCCGTGGGTCTCGCCGACGATGTCGCGGGAGACAATCTGGTCCTCGTTGTAGGCGAAGGTATCGGGGATGGTCTCGGCGTAGGCCTTCATGGCAGCGTTGACCTCGTCGACGGTGACCTTCTTGTCAACGACGGCGTAGAGGTTGGTCAGCGAGCCGGTCGGCGTCGGGACGCGCTGGGCGGCACCGATGAGCTTGCCGTTGAGCTCGGGGAGAACCAGGCCGATAGCCTTAGCAGCACCGGTGGTGTTGGGGACGATGTTCTCGGAGCAAGCGCGGGAACGACGGAAGTTGCCCTTGCGCTGCGGGCCGTCGAGCGGCATCTGGTCGCCGGTGAAGGCGTGGATGGTGGTCATGATGCCGGACACGATGGGAGCGAAGTCGTTCAGACCCTTGGCCATCGGGGCGAGGCAGTTGGTGGTGCAGGAAGCAGCGGAGATGATGTTGTCCTCAGCGGTCAGCGTCTCATGGTTGACGTTGTACACGATGGTGGGCAGATCGCTGCCGGCCGGAGCGGAGATGACGACCTTCTTGGCGCCAGCGTTGATGTGGGCCTGAGCCTTAGCCTTGCTGGTGTAGAAGCCGGTGCACTCGAGAACGACGTCGACGTCAAGGTCGCCCCAAGGCAGGTTGTTGGCGTCGGCCTCCTTGTAGATCTTGATCTCCTTGCCGTCAACGGTGATGGAATCCTCGCCAGCAACGACCTCGTGATCGCGAGCGTAGTTGCCCTGCGTGGAGTCGTACTTCAGCAGGTAAGCGAGCATATCGGGAGAGGTGAGGTCGTTGATAGCGACGATCTCGGAGCCCTCATGACCGAACATCTGACGGAAAGCCAGACGACCGATGCGACCGAAGCCGTTAATAGCAACCTTTACTGCCATTGTGTCTCCTTTCGTAAGGCCCCCGCGAGCTACAGCGCCCGCCGTTGAGGCCCACAAACTAACCACTCGCCTAATATACCTTTTTTTTGACTTGAATTTCACGAGAATGCTCGAAATTGAAAATCAAATTTACGTTAAAACGTTTTAAAGAATAAAATAGCAGCTAAATCCGTATATAAGTCGATACTTCAAACTACTTGTTTGCTTCAATGAGCTTTTCAAGCCTCAAAACGCGATGGTACAGGGCAGACTTCGACAAGGGAGGGTCAGCCATCTCGCCCAGATCGCGCAGCGACAGATCGGGATAGCGCTCGCGCAGGTCGCAAAAGACTGCCAAGGCGTCCGGAAGCGTGTCGCGCAAACCCCGCTGTTCGAGCTCATCGATCATCGCAAGCTGATGCTGGGCGGCACCCGCACTTCTGGTCTGATTGGCCAGTTCGGCATTCACGCGACGGTTTACGTCGTTCTTAACCAATTTGACCGCGCGCGCTTCCTCGATCTCGGCAACGCTGCGCTTGGCGCCAATCAGCTTTAGGAGCTGCTCGATCTCCTCGGCGCTTTTAATGTAGACAGCAAAGGATCCGCGCCGCGCGTTAACGCGCGCATGGACCCCAATCTGCTCCAATAGATCGCAAAGTCCCCGGGCATACTGCTCGCCCTGCACCGCGATCTCCAAATGAAAGTCGCCGCGGGGATCGGCCACGAAACCGCCGGCGATGAGCGCGCCGCGGATGTAGGCAAGCCTGCAGCAGGGACGGGCAACGATGTGCCGGGGAACACCGGCGACGAGCCCTCCCCTGCGGTCGAGAATGCCCAGCAGCACCAGAGCCTTGTCCAGGTCGGGTTGATCGGGCAGGGTAATGAGATAGTTACGGACCTTATGCAAGACCGATTTACGAACGGTGAATTCCGTTTTGAGCTTAAGGATGCGATGCGTCAGCGTGATCATCGTGCGCGCGACGGCACCCGTCTCGGTCGCGACCGTCAAACGATACCGCCCGGAGCCGGCCAGCGAAAGTGTACCGCTCACACGCGTCAGGGCGGCAAGCGTCGACAAATCGCAGTATTCACATTCGGGTTCGCAGCGCGCGAGCTCGTCACGCACCTCGGCGGTAAACGACATGCAGGCCTATGCTTTCATGTTGGCGCGCGACAGGTCGCGATGGGAAATGCTCACATGATATTGGGCACCTTCTAAATAACGTGCCGTGGCCTCGGCGATGGCAACGCTGCGGTGTTGACCGCCCGTGCAGCCGATGGCAATAGAAAGCTGTGGCTTGCCCTCCGCGATATAGCCGGGCATGACCGTATCGAGCAGCTGCGTCCAGGCCTTCCAGAACTCCTGGGTCTTGGGATGGTCCAGAACAAAGTCGGAGACTTTCTTATCGAGACCGGTCATGGTGCGCATCTCGGGATCGTAGAACGGATTGGGCAGAAAGCGGACGTCGATCATAATGTCCGCCTCGACGGGCATGCCGTGCTTAAAGCCAAACGAGAACACGTGAACGTCCATGAGCTGCTGGTCGGACAGCTCGGAGAACGCCATGCGCAATTTGTTGCGCAAGGCAGAGGCGCGCAGGCGGCTCGTGTCGATGATCATATCGGCTCGATCGCGCACGCCCTGCAGCTGCAGGCGCTCGCGCTGAATCGCATCGGCCGTAGTCTCCCCCGGCTTGGCAATGGGGTGGCGGCGGCGGTTTTCGCTATAACGACGGATCAGCACCTCGTCAGAGGCCTCGAGAAACACGATGTCACAGCTCATCTCGCGCTCCTCGAGTGCGGCAACGGCATCGAGCAGCTCGTCGAACAAGCCCTGGCTGCGCAGGTCACAGGTGACGGCGAGATGCCTGCCCACGCCCGTATTGATACCGACGAGTTCGGCAAGCTGGGCGATCAGACGCGGAGGCAAGTTGTCGATGCAAAAATAGCCCATGTCCTCGAACACATGCATGGCCTGCGTTCGGCCCGATCCGGACATTCCGGTGATGATGACGATATCGGGGATGCGCTCCGAGCGCTCCGCCGCATCCATGGCATCTCCCTTTTGCATGTGTGCCTCCTAAAACAAGCGCGGGACCCGGCCAGCGGATCCCGCGCGATCAATTGCCTTTATTGAGTATACCGCCCCAAGCGGATACGAGGCCTGTCTTACGCCTCAAGCGCAGCCTTGAACCAACTTGTAATACTCGTGGGGTGCGTGATGGCGGTGCCGACGACAACGGCCCAGGCGCCCGCATCAATCGCGGCGCGGGCCTCCTCGGGCGTGTGCACGCGGCCCTCGCAGATGATGGGAAGACCGGGGAATTCCTCGGTCGCCTGACGCAGAAGCGGCAGATCGGGGCCATCGGCCATGGTGCAGTCGATAGCGGCAACGCCATGAGAAAGCGTGGTGGACACCAGGTCGAAGCCCATGTCGACAGCACGGCGAATGTCCTCGATGGTGGCACAGTCGGCCATCAGGAGCACACCCTCCTCGTGCAGCGGACGGAAGGTGTCCTCGACGGTCTTGCCATCGGGACGCGGGCGATCGGTGGCATCAATTGCCACGATGTCGGCACCCGCAGCAACGCAGGCGCGAGCGTGACGCAGCGTCGGCGTGATGTAAACGCCCTCGTGCCCATCCTTCCACAGGCCGATGACGGGGACCTCGCAGCGGCCCTTAATGGCGGCGATGTCGGCAAGGCCCTGGCAGCGAATGGCGGCGGCGCCGCCGAGCTCGCAAGCGCGAGACATTTGAGCCATGGTCTCGGGCGTACGAAGCGGCTCGCCCATATACGCCTGAACGCTCACGACGAGCTTGCCCTTCAGGGATTGAATCAATGGATCAACGGTCATAAGGCTGTAACCTTTCTCAGAACAGCCTCCCGAGGCGTGTTGTCTCGGGAGGCTCCTACAGAAGATTCGTTTACTTCAACGATGCAAGAAGGTGTTCGGCGGCACCGATGAGCGGAGCATCACCCTCCAGAGAACCGATAAGGATCGGCGTGTCCTGAAGCGGATCGAGCGCCTGGCTGGCATAGCCCTCGTGCACCGAATCCTTCCACGTCTGCGAACGCCAATCGGGACCTTGGTGAATCACGCCGCCCGAAAGCACGATGACCTCAGGGTCCAGAATGTTAGCGAGCGAGCCCAAGCTGGCGCCCAGCGCAAAGCCGGCGTCATGGATGACCTCGGTCGCCTTTGCGTCGCCCGCACGGCACAGGTCGTTCACGTCGCGACCGACCGAAGGACGGCTGGGGTCGACGCGACCGAAGCGCTCATCGTACATACGACCAATGGAAGTGCCCGAAGCAACCGACTCAAGATGACCGGAACGCCCGCAGGCGCAGGGAATGCCGGCGGCAGCCGAGCACTCGATGTGGCCCATATGGCCGGCAGCACCATGGAAGCCCTGCATCACGCGGCCGTTCTCGACATATGCGCCGCCGATGCCCGTACCGATGCCCAGACACAAGACGGAGAACTTGCCCTTGCCGACGCCCCAGTGGGCCTCGCCCAGAGCATGAGCCTGCACGTCGCCCACCACGGCAACGGGAAGACCAAGGTCCTCGCGCAGGCGCGGCCCCAACTGAACGCCGGACCAGCCGGGCATGATCTCGTTGGCATACGCGATGGCGCCCGTCTTGGGATCGACGACGCCTGCGGCACCGATACCGACACCGAGGACCTCGACATCGGGATTCGCCTCAAGAGCGGCCTTGATGGACGCCTCGATACGCTGGAAGACGGCCTCGCCGCCCTCCTGGGCCTCGGTAGGAACCTCGGCCTCAAAAACGGGATGGGGCACGCTGCCGTCAGCCGGGTACTCCATAATGGCGGTCGCGATCTTAGTTCCGCCGATATCGACAGAGCAGACGTACTTGTTCTCCATGTCGTTCTCCTTAGGAGATAAAAACAACTACAGGAAATGCGGTCGGAATTAACCCCGCCGCACGGTAAAGGTTTCCCAGGTGCCCGAGGTTGGGGTGAAAGTGGTCGGGCGTTGACCTAATGGGTCACGCTCGACCGCTTGAGCCCCAAAATCGGGTGCCCGGGGAAGCTTTACAGGAGACCGTTGTCCTGGAGGACCTTCTTAATCGCCTCGACG
>CABUVB010000010.1 GCA_902494815.1 uncultured Collinsella sp.
ATCATCATCGACGAGGAGCACGAGACCAGCTACAAGCAGGGCTCCAGTCCGCGCTACCATGCGCGCGAGGTGGCTGCCGAGATGGCGCGCCGCTATCGGTGCCCGCTCGTACTGGGCTCCGCCACGCCCTCGGCCGAGGCCCTCGACCGCTGCCGCCGCGGCACGTATAACGGTGCCACCTGGACGCGCGTCGAGATGCCCGAGCGCCCGGGGCGCTCGGTCCTGCCTACGGTTCGCATTGCCGACCTGCGCCGCGAGTTCGCACACGGCAGTCGCTCCATGTTCTCTAAACCGCTGATGGAGGGCCTGGAGCGTGTGGTCGAGCGCCGCGAAAAGGCCGTGTTGCTGCACAACCGTCGCGGCTTTGCGCCGTTTCTTATGTGCCGCGAGTGCGGTTGCGTGCCCACCTGCAACCACTGCTCCACCGCGCTTACGTACCACGAGCGCACCCATACGCTGCAGTGCCACACCTGCGGTTCGTCCTGGCGCGTGCAGCCCTATCCGGCGCCTACGAGCCGTTGCCCCAAATGCGGCAGTCGCTACCTGGCAAAAATGGGCCTGGGCACTCAGCAGATCGAGGACGCCCTGCGCCAGATGCTGCCCGAAGATGTCGCCATCATTCGCATGGACGCCGATTCCACGCGTGGCAAGGACGCGCACAAAAAGCTGCTCGAGCAGTTCGATGCCGCCGATTGCGCGGTGCTGCTGGGTACCCAGATGATTGCCAAGGGTCTCGATTTTCCCGAGGTCACGCTCGTGGGCGTGGTCAATGCCGACTTTGCCCTCAAGCTGCCCGATTTTCGCGCGGGGGAGCGTGCCTACGATTTGCTCGAGCAGGTGGCGGGCCGTGCCGGTCGCGGCGATCGCCCCGGCGAGGTCATCATCCAGACCTATCTCCCCGAGGACCCGGTCATCCGCGCTGTCGCCGAGCACGATCGTTCGATCTTTACCGACTACGATCTAGACCAACGCCGCGATGCACTGTATCCGCCGTTTGTGCGCCTGGTCAACATTTTGGTGTGGTCGGCAAGCCGCGACGATGCGCAGGATTATATCGGGCACATCGCAAAGCTCCTTAAGCGCCGCTGGCACGCCGCCGCGCCCGACTTTTTGCGGGCGGGGAGTGCCGTGCCGCAGGTGCTGGGCCCGGCTTCGTGTGTAATCGAGAGAGCCAAGGACCGTTACCGCTTCCATCTGCTTGTGAAGTCGCCCGTGGGGTACCATGTCTCTGATGATATCGACGCCTGCCTCAAAGAGGTGGGCTCCGTGCGTGGCGTGAGCGTGAGCGTTGACGTCGACGCCTATGATTTGATGTAACAACTCGAAAGGATGGCCATGGAAGCCAACGGAATCGTACTGTCGCCCGACCCTCGTCTGCGCCAGGAGTGCGCCGTCATCGAGGAGATCACTCCGGCGATCGAGGCGCTTGCCGAGAAGATGAAGAAGATGATGTTCGAGAACGGCGGCTGCGGCCTGGCTGCCCCGCAGATCGGCGAGCTCATCCAGCTCGTCACCATTGACTGTGACTACAGCGACAAGAACGACTACGATCCGTACGTGCTCATCAATCCCGTCATTGTTGAGCAGAGCGACCATCTGGTGCCGTTTAGCGAGGGCTGCCTGTCCATCCCCGGCATTAGCTGCGAGATTGAGCGTCCCGACCATGTCGTCGTCGAGGCTTATGACCTGGATGCCAACCTGATTCGCTATGAGGCCACAGGCGACCTGTTCTGCGTGTGCCTGCAGCACGAGATCGATCACCTGCACGGCAACACCATGTTTGAGCGACTGAAGCCCATGCAGAGGATCAAGGCAGTCAAGGAGTACCAGGACGCCCTGGCCCGCGGCGCTCGACCGGGCGAGACGGAGTAAGTCGTCCGTCCCCTTCCGCCGCAGGGCTTAGGTTTTGCTCCATGCTCAAACAGTCCTGCTCGCACGAAGAGCACATTAAGTGCTCTTCGGCTCGTGCGGAACTGCGCGTGGAGCAAAACCTAAGCCCTGCGGCGGAAGGGGACTGCGTTTCCGTGCTTCTTCTCGCCCGGGTGCCGTCGGGCCAGGGAGGGGCGTCTTCGCTGATAGGTGCTTTGCTGAAAGAGCTGCTTTTATTGCGGCTCTTTCTTTGGTTTTGGGTATATTTGTTCTTGTTGAATTGTTATTGCGGATGGGCTGGGTACTTGGCTTTCCGCTGTTATTTGTAGCCGTCTCGGCTTTGGTTGAGGGGAGACGTCCTTTATGCGTATTGTGTTTATGGGTACGCCTGATTTTGCTGTTCCTTCGTTGACTTCGCTTGTTGCGGCTGGGAATGAGATTGCGCTCGTAATTACTCGTCCCGATGCTGTTCGTGGGCGTGGTAAGAAGCTTGAGCCTTCTCCTGTTAAGGCCAAGGCGCTTGAGCTGGGGTTGCCGGTCGTTGAGGCCAATCGTATGACGCCTGAGGTTGTTGAGGTGCTTCAAACTGCCCAGGCTAATATTTTCTGCGTGGCTGCCTATGGTTGCATTTTGCCTGATGAGGTGCTGCATATGGCGCCGCTTGGTATTGTGAATGTTCATGCGTCCTTGCTGCCTCGTTGGCGTGGGGCTGCTCCTATTCAGCGTGCGATTCTCGCTGGTGATGAGGTTGCTGGTGTTTCCATTATGCGTATTGGACATGGCGTTGATACCGGTGCTTATTGTGCCCAGGCGTCTACGTCGGTTGCCGGTAAGCATGCCGAGGCGCTGACCATGGAGCTTGGTGAGCTTGGCGGCAAACTGCTTGCCGATACGCTTCCTTCTCTTGCCGATGGCACCGCCGTGTGGACTGAGCAGGATGAGTCGCTTGTTACCCATGCCGCCAAGATTTCTAAGCAGGAGATGCGTCTGGATCCGCAGATGGGGGCGCTCAATTGCGTGCGTCATGTGCTGGCCTCGTCCGATACCGCGCCTGCTCGTTGCGTGATTGCCGGCAAGAGCGTGCGTGTGCTCGATGCTGCGCTGGCCGATGTGTCGCTTGGCGAGGGCGCCGTTGACGTTAAGAACAAGCGTGTTTACCTTGGTCTTTCCGATGGCTCGGTTGAATTGCTTGAGGTTAAGCCCGATGGCAAGCGTGCTATGTCTGCTTCTGCCTGGGCTGCTGGCCTGCAGGGCGGCGATCTTTCGTGGGGTGTTTTGTCATGAGCAAGCTGTCACCCGCGCGCAAGCTTGCGCTCGATGTATTGATGGAGGCCGATCGCCGCGGTATGTATGCACGCGACGTGTTGTCTTCCCGTGCTTCTGCCAAGGCCATTGATCAACGCGATTCCGCGTTTGCCGCTCGCTTGGCGCTCGGTGTTGCCGCCACACAGGGTATTTTGGATGAACTGCTCGATCAGTTTCTCGATAAGCCCAAAAAGGTCGCGCCGCGTGTTCGCATGGCGCTTCGCATCTCGGCCTTCGAGATGCTCTATCTGCATACGCCTGGCCGCGTTGCGGTGAGTCAGGGCGTTGAGCTGGTGCGCAGCGGAGCTAAGTCTGCCGCCGGTTTGGCCAATGCCGTGCTCCATAAGGTCGCGGACAACGTTGAGAACTTTGCCACTGCGTCCGATGTAGATGAGTCTGAGCGACGCTTGGTTCGTCTGTCGCGCCTGATGGGTCTGCCGCGTTGGCTTTGCGCTCGTATTATGGCCTCGTTCGATACCCCAGAGGGTGCGCTCAACTTTGCTGGCAATCTGGCCCCCGCGTCTCTGGCCCTGCATGAGAACGCCTTTGCGAACAAGCCCGATCCGTATATCTCGCAGCTCGTCGCGCCTGTCTTCCCGGGCTGCCATGCCCCGGTTGATGCCCAGGTTACCGTTGCTTCGGGTGTGTTTGAGCGTGCTGCCGCGGTGGCGTCTGATCTCAACGCGCAGCTTATCGCCACGGCAGCCACGCGCCCTGGCAGCTGCCTTGAGATTGGTGCCGGTCGTGGCACCAAGACCTATGTGATGATGTGCCAGGCCAAGCGTGCGGGCTATGAACGTCAGCATACGGCGCTCGATCTGCATGATCGCAAGTGCGATCTGAATCTCGCTCGCCTGCATAAGGCCGGTATTCAGGGCGTTCGTACGGTTTCGGGCGATGCCTGCGAGCTTGATGAGGTGCTCACATCGTTTGATGCCATGCTTGGCGAGCCGATTAAATTCGACACGGTCTTTATCGATGCGCCGTGCTCGGGCACCGGAACCATGCGTCGTCATCCCGAGATTCCGTGGCGTCTGACCGAAAAGGATGTGACGGTTGAGCTGCCCAAACTGCAGCTGACGATGCTCAAAGAGGCCGCCGCGCGCGTTGCCGAGGATGGCGAGCTCATCTATGCGACGTGCTCGGTCTTTGATGAGGAGAACGCGCAGGTTGTGGATGCGTTTTTGGCTTCGCCAGAGGGCGCGGGCTTTAGCCTGGCACCCCTCTCCGAGGCGCAGATTCTGCAGCTCCCCGAGTTTGAACAAGCCAAGAAGCTCGTCTCCGTACGTCAAAACGACCGCGGGCTTTTCCAAAGCGTCCCCGTAAACGCCGACTCCTACGATGGCCACTTCTGCGCCAGACTAGTCCGCAAATAACTTCAAAGTTGCGGTGAAATAGGGATTGAAAAGCGCCTTCTGCCCATCAAACAGTCCTTATTTCACCGCAACTCAGAAGGTCGTGCGAGTGGAGATCGCAATATCGGTAAAGAGTGGGAAAAATGGCCCTGTTTCATACTTGCTGCTATCAAAAGTAGGGCGGATTACGGGGCTAGATCGGTGATGCCCGACCACAGCAAAAATGGCCTTAATAAAACCGCAGGTAGATGGCTTGTTGAAATTTGCAAATTACCGGAATGGATAGAGGTTGTCAATTCAGCCCCGTAATCCGGCAGAGTTTTGAAATGTTACAAACTTAGCATCAGCCCGAAATCCGATCTAAAGAAAAGTTGCGGTGAAATGGTTCCTGTTTGGCCGTTGGATGGGCTGATTCAGGAACTATTTCACCGCAACTCATAGGGAAATCTGAGTAGTGAGACCGCTTGCCGCTAGTGGTTATGCGGGCAGTTGGCGCAGCAGCCGCTGGTGGCGTTGGTGCTGGAACCACCGCTTCGCTGGTCGGTGTTGTAGAAACCGTTGCCTTCGAACTTAATGCCGCTGGCCGAGAACGTCTTGGATGCCGGGGCACCGCAGCTAGGGCATACGACCTCGGGCGTCTCGGACATGGGGTGCTCAACCTCAAACACGTTGCCGCAGCTCGTGCACTTGTAATCGTAGCGCGCCATAATACTTCCTTTTCAGCACAAAGCGGGCAGATCGCTCTGCCCGCAAAAATTCAAACAGCTGTAACTGTACCCTATATCGGGGGTTTTATCACGCTTCGCCCCAGAATCTATGAGTGTTGCGCAGGAGCTTCGCTGTTTTCTCCTCGGCTGCAGCAACGTCGGCCTCGTCAGCCTGCCATGTCCAGTTGCCTGTGGCTACACCCGGCACGTTCATACGTGCATCGTCGCCCAGTCCCAGCACGTCCTGCAGCGGCATCATCACGAGCGGTGCATCGCTTGCCAGGGCATTGCCCATGAGCTCGCTTGCCAATGTAATGCCGCTCGGTTCATCGCCGCCCGCAAAGGTACGGGTGCACCAACCGGCCAGCGTCGACGTATCGTGCGTCGAGGTGTACAGAATCTTGCCGGGCGTGGGATGCACACCGCAACGAACGTCGTAGTTGCTAAACTCCAGCACGTCCATGCCGGGGAAACCGCAGGTCGATGCCATGGCGCGAACACCGGGCGTCAGATAGCCCAAGTCCTCAGCGATAAAGTTGAGCGGACCCAGCTCGTCGTAGGCGGTCTGGAACAGGTCCTTGCCCGGGCCCGCCAGCCAGCGACCTTCGGCGCAAGCCTTGCCTGCGGGGATACTAAAGTAGCTGTGGAAGCCCAGGAAGTGATCCAGACGCACACGGTCGTAGAGCGAAAACGCACGACGCAGGCGATCCATCCACCAGCTATAGCCGTTCTGCTTCATGTGGTCCCAACGGAACGTCGGGTTGCCCCACACCTGGCCCTCGGGCGCAAAGTTGTCGGGCGGCGCACCGGAAATCTCAATCGCCTTGCCGGTATCGGACAGCCAGAAGTTCTCGGGTTCGCTCCACGCGTCTGCCGAATCGTCGGACACGTACATAGGAATATCGCCGATGACCTCGATGCCCTTCTTGTGCGCATAGTTCATGAGCTCGCACCAAGCTAGGTCAAAGCGGTACTGCATGTACGCCTGAAGCTCGGCCTCGTCGTGGAAGCGCTTATCGTCGATCAGATGCTCGTTGTAGCGCGCGACATCTGCCGGCCAATCATGGCGCGACTCGCCCTCAAAGTACTTCTTAACGGCCATGTAGACGCAGTATTTCTCGAGCCAATCGGCATTGCGATGTTTAAACGCGGTGTACAGTGGGTCGGCATCCTCGCCGCCGCGGGCCTTCCAGGTTTCAAAGTCGGCTGCCAGCTCCTCGTGGCTCTCGGGTAGCAGGTCGATATTGCCTGCAAAGGCCGAAGGACCGGCGTAAGGGGAGCGGAAGAAGTCCGTGGGGTTGACGGGGAGAACCTGCCAGTAGCGCATGCCCATTGCGGCCAGATGGTCGATAAAGCGACGCGTGGGCGCGCCGATCGTACCGGGCTTGCCGTCGTCGGTCGGCACCGATGTGATATGGCACACAACACCCGCACCGTGATCGAGCGGCTCCTGCAGGCGCTGCTCGGCGTGGTGATAGATGATCGACGAACCCAGCGGGTACAGATCGAGCGTGACCGTGCCGTTGTGGATCTCGCACTCGTGACCGCTAATCACATCGCTCGCGCATTCGCCGAGCGCCGGAATCGTCACGCGGTGTGAATTGCGCAGGCTGCGGTTGATGATAACGGTCGCGGACTCGCCGTCCTTGCCCGTACGGTTGTAGGCCAGCACCTCGTCATTGAGTGCAAAGGCCTTGATCTCGCCATCGATCATAAACGGCAACGCGCGGCGCACAGCAGATGCGTTCTTGACGATCGCAAACGTATCGAAGTCGTGCAGGTTTTCCTTGGTCGGCATGGTGCGACGATTGCCCGGATCGGTGAGACCCTCCAAGCCGTACTCGTCACCGTAATAGATTGAGGGAACGCCCGGGAACGTCATCTGCATGAGTGTCGCGAGCCAAAAACGGCTCTTGGCTAGGCCCATCGCGTTCTCGTCCAGGCGCCATTTGCTGCGCTCGGACTCGGGCAGCTGCGACTCGTCGGGGCCGCCGCCGAGCACCGAGATGATGCGCGGACGGTCGTGGCTCGAAAGCAGATTAAGCGCGCAAGACAGGGCCTCACGCGGATAGTTCTCGCGCAGGGTCTCGATA
Source organism: uncultured Collinsella sp. (assembly GCA_902494815.1). GTDB lineage: Bacteria > Actinomycetota > Coriobacteriia > Coriobacteriales > Coriobacteriaceae > Collinsella. The sequence continues at coordinate 7,330 of CABUVB010000010.1, forward strand.
TCCTCGGCTGCCTGGTAGGCGTTCTTGTAGCCCATCAAAAAGCCGATGACCATGTCGCGGAAGGGGTAATCCATGGCCGAGTCAAGCTCGGAGCCCTGCAGGTAGCGGCGAAGATGGCCGTAGCTGATCTTGTTGGAGGCATCTTCCCAGACCTCGCCGAGCAGCAGTGCGTCGGGCTTTTCGGCAAGTACGGCCTTCTTGATCTCGGTCAGGAAATCGTCCGAAAGCTCGTCGGCCACGTCTAGGCGCCAGCCATGAGCGCCGGCACGTAGCCATTTACGAATGACGCCGTCCTTGCCCAGGAGCCGCTCGCGTACCAGCTCGGAGCTAACATTGATGGCGGGCATATTGCCCACGCCCCACCAGCAGTCGTACGAGCCGTCCTCGTGGAAATAAAACGCATCACGCCACGGCGAATCCTCGCTCTGCCACGCGCCCACTCCGGGGTAGTTGCCGTAACGGTTGAAGTAGATCGAATCGTCACCCGTGTGATTGAACACACCGTCCAGAATGATGGAAATGCCCAGCTTCTCGGCCGCCTCGCACAGCTCAGTAAAGTCCTGCTCGGTGCCCAGAATCGGATCGATCTTGGTGTAATCGGCGGTGTCGTAGCGGTGGTTGCTCGCGGCTTCAAAAATGGGGTTGAGATAGATGGCCGTAAAGCCCAGCTCGGCGATGCGAGGCAGGTCTTCCTGAATGCCCTTGAGCGAGCCGCCGTAGAAGTCCCAGGTCTTAATGGAGCCGTCTTCGGCGCGCTCGTAAACAGGCGGCTCGTTCCAGTCCTCGACCATGCGGCGCTGAATGCCCTTACGCGGTTTTTCGACCTCGGCCAGCGTGCGCTCGCGCCAGTGCTCGTCGCGGGCATAGCGATCGGGGAAGATCTGGTAGACCATTCCGCGCTCGTACCACTCGGGTCGAACTTCGCGGTGCTTGTAGACGGTGACCTGGAATGACGGCACCTCGGCGTAATCGTAGGTTATGCCTTCGCCGCCGGTGCGTCCCTGCGGTGCGCCCACGCGAACCTCGGGCTGGCCCTCGATATTGCAGATAAAGCTGTACCAGATAAGACAGGGCTCGGTGCACTCAAGCTCTACAGTAAATATGCCGTCGCCCTCGTGCGTCATGGGATACCGAGACTCACCGATCTCATCGACCCAGGTGCGCAGCGTAAGCGTTGCCTGCGCGGGATCGGCATCCTCCAGAATCACGGAGAGCGAAAGGGTAGTTCCTGTGGTCACAGCGCCAAACGGAGTGCGAAACTGCGGCAGACGGCTGTTGTGTATCAATCTCATAGTACGGTCCAGTTCAATAGAATCATGGCCTGCTGGCCATGGGCTTTACGCACAGGATGTAAGTATATCTGTTGTACACAGGCTGTATAAACAACATCCGTTTACCATCGGCGAACGGTTGTCCTAGAAAATCGTTTTACCATCCAAATTATAGCGATATTCAAAGAAGCCTAGACTGATTCTATTTTTAGCCAAACAAAAGTATTCCGGTTTACTACGATGAATTGAATGATCTCAACCACAGTCATTTTGGAGATATTAAAACCGCAGGTAGAAGCGTTGCCAATTTCGAAGAATACTCGCCGCGGTCAGCCGGAGCCATTTTGCCGTAGTAAACCGGCCCTCTTTTAATACAGAAGTTCAATCAAGAAGAGGGCACCTGGTGAGGGCGCCCTCTTTTGCGTTGAGGATTAAATTTTAATCGTCTGGACTAGCGGCGCTTGCGGGTGGCCGTGGCCTTGCGGACGGACGTCTTCTTGGACGGGGCCTTTTTCTCTGCCGGAGCGGCGGGGGAGACCGGGGCCTCCTTGGCGGCAGCGGGCTTGTCCTCTACCTTAGCTTCCGCCTTTGGAGCAGCAGTCTTGGTCGCGGTCTTCTTGGCCGTCGTCGTGCGCTTGCGTGTGGTGGTCTTGGCGGCCGGCTTGTCCCCGACGGTTGCCTCGGCCTTGGGCTCGGCGCCCGCCTCCTCGACCTTGGTGGCCGACTTTGCGGCCGCCTTGGTCGTGGCGGCCTTGGTCTTGGTCGACTTTGCGACCGTGGACTTCTTGGCGGTCGTGGTCTTGGTCGTCTTCTTGGCAGCGGATTTGACCGGAACCTTTGCTGCAGGCTTAGCCTCGACGGCGGTCTCAGCCTTTACCTCGGGAGCAGACTCTGCCTCGGTGCCCTTCTTGGCAGCAGCGGTCGTGCGCTTGCGCGCGGTCGTTGCCTTGGCAGCAGTCGTCTTTGCTGCGGCGGTCTTGGTGGCAGCAGCTTTGGTCGTCGTAGTCTTCTTAGCGGTCGTCTTGCGCGTCGTGGTCTTCTTAGCTGCGGGCTTTGCAGCGGGCTTGACCTCGGCCTCTGCCTCAGGAGCAACCTCAGCCTTCACCTCAGGCTCGGCCTTTGCGGGCTCAGCCTTAACCGGCTTCTCCTCGGGCTTGGTCTCCTCAGCGGCCACCGGCTCAGCAACAGCCTCAGGCTCGTCGACAACAGCCGCCGGCCTCTCAATCTCCGGGTGCATAAAGAAGTACAGGTCCAGATACTTATCGGCCGAGCGCGTCCAGCTAAAGTCCTGGCTCATGGCCTGCGTGACCAGCTGGTTCCATGCGTCGCGGTTATCCCAGAACAGACGCGCCGCGCGGAACACCGCGTCGCCCATTTCGTCGCCGTTAAAGTTGCTAAACGAGAAGCCTGTGCCCTCGCCGGTAAACTCGTTATACGGAATTACAGTGTCCTTCAGGCCGCCGGTCTCGCGAACAATCGGCAGCGTGCCGTAGCGCATGGCGATGATCTGCGACAGGCCACAGGGCTCAAACTTCGAAGGCATCAGGAACATGTCGGCGGCAGCATACATGCGCTGCGAGAGCGCCGGATCGAACTCGATGCGTGCGGCCATGGTGCCGGGGTACTTGTCCTGGAAGTAGCGCAGGCCGTCCTCGTAGTCGCGGTCGCCGGTGCCCAGCACCGCCACCTGCACGCCGCCGGCCAGGATGCGGTCGAGCGCGTACATGACCAAGTCCATGCCCTTCTGGCGCGTCAGACGCGTGACCATGACCATAAGCGGACGGTCGTCGCGAACCTCGAGCCCCAGTTCTTCCTGCAGCTTGGCCTTGCACACGGCCTTGCCGGAACGGTCCTCCACGGTGTAGTTGGCGGCAATTCGCTTGTCGGTCGCCGGGTCAAAGCCCGCGACGTCGATGCCATTCAAAATGCCCTGCAACGCGTACGAACGCTCGCGCAGAACGCCGTCCAGGCCCTCGCCAAATTCGGGTGTCTGGATCTCGTTGGCATAGGTGGGGCTCACCGTAGTGATGGCATCGGCATAGCGCAGGGCGCCCAGCATGTAGTTGATGCTGCAGGCGTCGCAACGCAGCTGCGAGGCAGCCGCCGGAATATGCGCCACACCCAGGATGTCCTCCATCACGGTGTCGCTAAACTGGCCCTGGAACGCCACATTGTGGATCGAGAACACGGTCTTGACGCGGTCGTACAGCGGCAGGCCCTGGTAGAACTCGCGCAAGAACACGGGCGCCAGCGCTGTCTGCCAGTCGTTGCAGTGCAGGATGTCGCACTCAAAGCCGGCCGGCAGGTGCTGCAGGCTCTCGGTGATGGCCTTGGAGAAGAACGCAAAGCGCTCGCCGTCATCAAAGAAGCCGTACGGATAGTCGCGCGCAAAGTAGCGCTCGTTGTCGATGAACATATACGTGACGCCGTCGTGTTCGAGCTTCTCGAGCCCGCAGTACTCGTTGCGCCAGCCCAGGCTAACGTAAAAGTCGGCAAAGTGCTCCATCTGCGCCTTGTACTCGTCCTTGATGGTGGCGTACTTGGGCACCATCACGATGACTTCGGCGCCGGCGCGCACAAGCGCCGCAGGCAGCGAGCCCGCCACGTCGCCCAGGCCACCGGTCTTCACAAACGGTGCGCACTCGGCCGAGGCAAACACGATCTGCATCTTTTTGCTGGAATCAGCCATATTGTCTCCCTGTTGTAATTCGAGAATAGCCGCCTGGCGCAAACCGGGCGGCTATTCTACATGTTACGAGCGATGTTGCGGTGCCAACGTTAACGTACGATGGTGGTATCGGAAGTTAACGGAGCCTTGCCCAGTACCAGGATGTTCTCGGGCGTGCCGCGAAGCTCGGTGTTGGTGGGAACCACGTTGTTCTTGTCCAGGATGGCGTTCTCAACGCGGGCGCCGCTCTTGATGATGCAGCTCTGGTTGATGATCGAGTTGGTCACCGAGGCGCCTTCCTCAACCACGACGCCGCGCGAAAGGATCGAGTTGCGCACGGTGCCCTTGATGATGCAGCCGGCCGAGATAATCGAGTTGCAGGCGTGGCTGCCGGTCGCGTAACGCGAAGGCGGCACGTCGTGGGCCTTGGTCAGGATCGGGCGCTCGGGGTCGAAGAGCTGGTCGGCCACGTTCTGGTCGAGCAGGTCCATGCTGCGGCGATACAGCGACTTCTCGCTAAACACGCCCACGACCTCGCCCTTGTACTCGTAGCTGCACACGTCGATGTTTCCAAAGTCGCCCTGGAGTGCCTCGAGCAGGTCCAGATAGTCGGCGGCCTGGTAGTGGTCGATGATCTCGAGTAGTGTCTCGCGGTTGACGATGCAGCAGTCCATAGAGGCGTTGTCGCCGTACACGACGCCGGCGCTCACGCCCGTCAGGCGGCCGTTCTCGTTGATTTGCAGCTTGGTCTCGTCATCGACGTTGCGCGTGGCCTTGCAGTACACCACGGTCATCTGGGCACCGGAGTTCTCGTGCGCCTCGATGATGGTGTTGAGGTCCATGTTAAAGATGATGTTGGTGCCCATCATCACAACATAGGGCTTGTCCGAGCGCTGGAACAGCGTCTTGTTGGAGATGATGTCGCGAAGCAGGAAGCGCATGCCGCCCTTGGTGGTGCCATACGCGTTGCCGGGCACCATGAACAGGCCGCCCTTCTTGCGGTCCAGGCCCCAGTCCTTGCCCGAGCCCACGTGGTCGATCAGCGAGCGGTAGTTGCCCGGCATGACGACGCCGACGGTCTTGATGCCGGCATTCATCATGTTGGACAGCGGAAAGTCGATCAGGCGGTAGCGGCCCAAAAACGGGACGGACGCGATGGGGCGGTCCTTGAGCAGGACGCTGCCGTAGGTCGAAGAGTAGTTAGCGGTGATATAACCGATGGCCTTGCGATTGATCATCGGATCATTCCCCCTTCCCGATAACGACGTCATTTCCAACGACGGCCGTATCCTTGGTGGTATCGACAGAGCCGAGCTTCACGCCCTCTTCGACCGTGGAGTTCTCGCCCAAAATAGCGCGGCAGATGTGCGCGCCGCTCTTAACGTGCGCGCCCGGCAGCAGCACGGAGTCCTCGACCACGGCGCGCTCCTCGATGATGACATCGGTCGAAAGGATCGAGTGGCGAGCGGTGCCGTAGATCTTGCAGCCGTTAGAGACCAGGCAGTCGTCCAGACGGCCGTCCGGGCCAATGTAGTGCGGCGGACGCGTGGTGATGTTGGACATGATGGGGAAGTGCTTGTCAAACAGATCGAACTCGGGGTTGTTGCCCAGCAGGTCCATCGAGGTCTCGTGGAAGCTGGCGATGGTGCCAACATCCTTCCAGAAGCCGTGGAACTCGTAGCTGTACAGGCGCTTGTTCTCACCGAGCAGCTTGGGGATGATGTCCTTGCCAAAGTCGTGGCTCGAGCGCTGGTCCAGAGCGTCCTCCTCGAGTGCCTCGATCAGGACGTCGGCCGAGAAGATGTAGATGCCCATGGACGCGAGGTTCGAATCGGGCTTATCGGGCTTCTCGGTGAACTTGGTGATGCGGCCGTCCTCGGGGTCGGTGGTCAGGATGCCAAAGCGGCTGGCCTCCTCCCACGGCACGGGCATAACGCTCACCGTGAGGTCGGCGTTGTTCTCAATGTGCGTCTTGAGCATCTTGCGGTAGTCCATGCGATACAGGTGATCGCCGGAAAGAATCAGGACGTACTTGGGGTCGTTGGCCTTGATGTAGTCCAGGTTTTGCGTAATGGCGTCGGCCGTGCCCGCATACCAGGCGCCGCCGGTCTGCGTCTCGTACGGCGGCAGGATTGACACGCCGCCGTCGCGGCTGTCCAGATCCCACGCCTCGCCGGAGCCCACATAGGCATGCAGCAGGTAGGGGCGATACTGCGTCAGAACGCCCACCGTGTCGATGCCCGAGTTGGAGCAGTTGGAGAGCGAAAAGTCGATAATGCGGAACTTGCCACCAAAGCTAACCGCCGGCTTAGCGATCTTTTGGGTGAGTGCCCCCAATCGGCTGCCCTGTCCTCCTGCGAGGAGCATCGCGATGCATTCTTTCTTACTCATCGATTTCTCCTTCTGTCATCGATGTTCCTAAACCCATTAGCGACGGGCGCGGCGCTCGGTCGCGCCCGTCGAGTAATGCCGTGCTGGCATAAGGGAGCTCGCGCGCCTTTACGCGTGCCAGATCTCGTCGCGGTACTCGCGAATGGTGCGGTCGCTCGAGAACCAGCCCGAGGAGGCGGTGTTGAGCAGCGCCTTGCGGTTCCAGGTCTCCTGGTCGCCGTAGCTGTTCGTGAGCTTCTCCCAGGCGTCGACGTAGCTGCGGAAATCGGCCATGACCAGATCGGGGTCGTTGTTGTTCATGAGCTCGTTGTAGATGCTCTCGAAGTTGCCCGAAAGACCCGCAAACGTGTTGTCCTTGAGCTCGTCCATCACGCGGCCCAGTCGCTCGCGGTCGCCGTTGAGCGTATCCCACGCAAAGTAGCTGTTCGATGCCCAGAGCTGCTCGACCTCGGGAGCGGTCAGGCCAAAGATGGCCTCGTTCTCGCGGCCGGCCAGGTCGGCGATCTCGATGTTAGCGCCGTCGAGGGTGCCCAGCGTAATGGCGCCGTTCATCATGAGCTTCATGTTGGACGTGCCCGAGGCTTCCTTGCCGGCCGTGGAGATCTGCTCCGAGATCTCGGCGGCGGGGTAGATGAGCTGGGCGTTGCTCACGCGGAAGTTGGGGATAAAGCAGACCTTCATAACCTCGTTCACGCGGGCATCGTTGTTGATGACGTCGGCCACGGAGTTGATCAGGCGGATGGTCTCCTTGGCAAAGGTGTAGCTCGAGGCAGCCTTGCCGCTAAAGATGAAGGTCGTCGGCGTCACGTGGAAGTTGGGATCCGCGATGCGACGGTTGTAGATATCCATCACCTTCATGATGTTCATGAGCTGGCGCTTATAGGCATGGAAGCGCTTCACCTGGACATCGAAGACGGTGTTGGGGTCAATGACCAAACCGGTCTCGGCCTTGACGTAGGCGGCCAGACGCTCCTTGTTGGCACGCTTGGAGGCACCAACGGCCTTCAGGAACTCGGTGTCGTTTTGGAACTCTTTGAGCTTCTCAAGCTCAAAGGCGTCCTTGAGCCAGCCATCGCCAATGGCCTCGGTCACGAGCTTGGCGTAGGTGGGGTTGGCCTCGGCAAAGAAGCGACGGTGCGAGATGCCGTTGGTCTTGTTATTGAACTTCTCGGGCGTCAGGGCATAGAAGTCCTTGAGCACGATGTTCTTGATGATGTCGGAGTGGATCTTGGCTACGCCGTTGACGCTATGGCTGCAGATCACGGACAGGTTGGCCATGCGGATCTCGCCGTCCCACAGAATGGCGGTCTGGCGCAGACGCTCCTGCCAACCCTCCTGCGTGGTGTCGAACGACTCGTGCCAACGACGGCTGATCTCGTCGATGATCTGGTACACGCGGGGGAGGAGCTTGGAGAACGTGCCGATGGGCCACTTCTCCAGAGCCTCGGGCAGGATGGTGTGGTTGGTGTAGCTAACGACCTGCGTCACGATGTTCCAGGCGTCGTCCCACTCGAGCTTCTTCTCGTCGATGAGGATACGCATGAGCTCGGGTCCGCACATGGCGGGGTGCGTATCGTTGGTGTGGATGGCCACAAACTGCGGCAGCAGCTCCCAGTTCTCGCCATGCTCCTTCTCAAAGGTGTCGAGCAGGCTGTAGATGCCGGCCGAGACAAACAGGTACTCCTGCTTCAGGCGCAGCAGACGGCCGTGCTCGCCGGCGTCGTTGGGGTAGAGGATGGCGCTGATGGCCTCGGCCTCGGCGCGCTCGGCGTCTGCCAGGGCGTAATCGCCGCGGTTGAAGGCCTCCAGATCGAAGTGCTCTTCGACCGGCTCGGCGGCCCAGACGCGCAGCTTGTTGACAGTCTCGCCGGCATAGCCCACCACGGGGATGTCGTAGGGGACGGCCAGGATATCCTGCGTGTCCACCGTGCGGTAGAACGTGCGGCCGTTCTCCTCAAAGCCCTCGACGTGGCCACCAAACTTGATGGTCACGGCCTTGTCTTGACGGCGGACCTCCCAGGGATAGCCGTGGGTGAGCCACTCGTCGGTGGCCTCGACCTGGCTGCCGTTGACGATCTCCTGCTTAAACAGGCCGTAGCGGTAGCGCATGCCGTTGCCGTAGCCAGCAATGCCCTCGGCTGCCATGGAATCCAGGAAGCATGCGGCCAGACGACCCAGGCCACCGTTGCCCAGTGCCGGATCGGGCTCCTGGTTCTCGATGACGGACAGGTCAAAGCCCATATCGTCGAGCGCCTCGGCGACCATGTCGCGCACGCCAAAGTTGAGCAGGTAGTTGTCGAGCAGGCGGCCGATCAAAAATTCGATCGAGAAGTAGTACACACGCTTCTTACCCTCGGCGGTGGCGCGTGCGTCGCTCTTGGTGGCAACGGTGCGCGCCTTCTCAGCCACGAGCTTGGCCAGGGCGTTAAAGCGGTCGAGATCGCTGGCGGCCTCAACGCTCTTGCCGCTAATGCTCATGACGGCATCGCGATAGAGCTCGGTAAACTCCTGCTTGTTGTCGAAGATCTTATTCATACGTTCCTTTCCCCCGGGGATGTTTCTCCCGGAACGGTTATGACATGTATCCTACGCCCCCGTGGGGCGGGTAATTACAGTGGTAACGCCTTTGTTACGCTTTCTTGGCAGGAGCCTTAACAGCAGCTGCCTTGGCCTTGGGAGCAGCCTTTTTGGTGGCTGCCTTCTTGGCCGTGGCTGACTTGGCCGAAGCCTTGGCAGCAGGCTTGGCAGCCTTTGCCTTAGCCGGAGTCTTCTTGGCAGCCGCGGTCTTGGGCTTCACCGAGGACGCACGCTTCCGCGTCGCCTTCTTGGGCTCCTCGACCACGGGCGGCTTATAGCTGCTGGGACCGCGGCGCTTGAGTACCACGCCTGCCAGGCCGGGCACCTTAATCTCGATGGAGTCCATCTGACCGTTCCAGGGATAGGGCTCGCTCGAGCAGGTGTAGGGCTCCTCACCGGCGTATCCGCTGCCACCGAACTCGGGACGGTCGGAATCGAAGATGACCTCCCAGTCACCCTCGCGCGGCACGCCCACACGGAAGCTCTCGTAGCTCGCCGGGTCAAAGTTAATCAGGATCACCAGATCGTCATCGACGTCCTCACCCTGGCGCACAAAGCTCACGATGGACTGCTTGGAGTTGTCCGCGTCAATCCAGGTAAAGCCGTCGTCGGTGTAGCCGCGCTCGTACAGAGCGGGCTCGGCGGTGTACAGGTGGTTGAGCGCCTTGATAAACGCCTGATGATGACGGTGGGTCTCGTACTCCTCGGTTAGGAACCACTGGATGGACTCGTAATAGCGCCACTCAATAAACTGGCCGATCTCGTTGCCCATAAAGTTGAGCTTGGCACCGGGGTGCGTCATTTGGTAGAAAGCCAGCGTGCGCAGACCGGCAAACTGGCGCCACCAGTCGCCCGGCATGCGGCCGATCAGCGAGCACTTGCCGTGCACGACCTCGTCGTGGCTCAGCGGGCAAATAAAGTTCTCGGTAAAGGCATACATGATGGAGAACGTAAGCAGTCCGTGGTTGCCGGGGCGCCACGGAAAATCGGTCTGCATGTAGTGCAGGGTGTCATTCATCCAGCCCATGTCCCACTTGTAGTGGAAGCCCAGGCCGCCGTCCTGGGGCGGATAGGTCACGAGCGGCCAAGCGGTGGACTCCTCGGCCATCATCATCACGTCAGGGAAGTGGGCCTCCACGGCGCAGTTGACCTGGCGGATAAACGCGCTGGCGTCCAGGTCCTCCTCGGTACCGTACTTGTTGAACTTCTTTTGGCCCGGGTCGTCGATGCCAAAGTTGAGGTACAGCATACTGGACACGCCGTCCATGCGAATGCCGTCAACGTGGAAGTTCTCGAGCCAATACAGCACGTTGGAGACCAGGAAGGAGCGGACCTCGCCGCGGGCGAAGTCGAACTTGTGCGTACCCCAGTTGGGGTGAATCTCGTGCTCAAACAGCATGTGGCCGTTAAAGGTGGCAAGACCGTGGGAGTCGGCGCAAAAACCGCCGGGCACCCAGTCCATGATCACGCCGATGCCCGCCTCGTGGCACGCATCGATAAAGTGCATGAGCTGCTGCGGGTTGCCGTAGCGTGACGTGGCGGCATAGTAGCCGGTCGTCTGGTAGCCCCAGGAGCCATCGAAGGGATGTTCCATAAGCGGCATGACCTCGATATGCGTGTAGCCCATGTCGCGCACGTAGTCCACGAGCTCCACCGACAGGTCGTCGTAAGTGTAAAACTCGCCGCGCTGGGCGGGGAAGGGATCCATGGGGCCGGGGTAGTTGCCGTACTCGTCCGGCTCGCCCTGCGGCGCGTCGCCGTGGCGCTTCCACGAGCCAATATGCACCTCGTAGATGTTTAGCGGCTGCGACATGTGGTTGTGGCCGGCGCGGCGCTTGAGCCACGCGGCGTCGTTCCACTTGTAACCATCGAGGGTCCACAGCACACTGGCGGTACCCGGAGGGCACTCGGCCTTAAAGGCATACGGATCGGCCTTATAGAGCTTCTCGCCCTCGTTGGTCTCGATGAGATATTTATAGAGCTGGCCCTGCTCGGCGCCAGGAATAAAGCCTTCCCAAATAGCGCTCGTATGCACGGGCACCAGCGGGTTGGCTTCCTCATCCCAGTCGTTAAATTCGCCAATGACGTGGACGCTCTTTACGTCGGGCGCCCAAACGCAAAAACGCCAGCCGCGCGTACGGTTCTGCGTGTCGGGGTGCGCGCCCATCTTTTCCCAGCTGCGCTCCCACGTGCCAATGCCAAACAGATAGACATCGTCTTTGGTGAGCTCCGGTGCGTGCGGAGCCGGTTTGCGGGTTGCGGGCATTTTAGCCGTTGGCTTTAGCTTTGTATCGCTCACGTTTGATCCCATCATGACGCGGCAGCGTGTTGCCTTGGTGACTAGATGCGAAAGGTCCAAGGCTGCACGAATCGAAGGGACGGCGAAGTTTCTGTGATTCGTTCCACCTCGCGTGCTCGGTGGAACTTTCGGCAGAAACTACGATAACACCTGTGCGTTAGTTTTATGGACGAAAGCAGATTTGCGGGGGCGTTTAATCGGTAAGCGACATGTTTATACCACTGGCAGAATTGCCGTGGTAAAACTCTTGACAGTTTTACCAATTTGGGTTTCAAAATTGTTTGGCTGACGTTTGGTAAAACGTTTTTAGCAGGATGTTTACCATTTGATATCGAAAGGTTCGTTTATGTCCCATACCGCCGCTCCCAAGGTTGCTTTTATTTTCGATTGCGACGGCACGCTGGTAAATAGCACCCCCGTTTGGGCCTATGCCCAGCCCGAATTATTGCACCGCCACGGAGTTGACGTGACGGTCGACGATTTTGCCCAGTTTGAGCATCTTTCGCTCGAGGACGAATGCCAGGCCTACCACGACACGTGGGGCATTGGTACGAATGGCGAGGAGCTGTATCGCGAGCTGAGCAATATTCTGATTAATGGGTACTCCAAGGTGCCGCCGCGCGAGGGGCTCCTGGCATTTTTGGAGCAGGCGAAGGCGGCCGGCATTGCCATGTGCGTTGCCACGTCCACGCCGGCCGAGCTGGTGCAGTCCGCGCTCGCTGGTGCCGGGCTCGACGCTTACATGGAGTCTGTTACCACGACGGGCGAGGCGGGACGCTCCAAGCAGTTCCCCGATGTGTACGAGCTGGCGCTGCGCCGCCTGGAGGAGCGCCATGGGTGCAAGTTTGAACGCGCGTGGGTGTTTGAGGACGCGGTCTTTGGCCTTAAGAGCTCTGGGGCCGCCGGCTTTAAGCGTGTGGGCATCTATGACCCGCATGGCCGCATGAAGCGCGACGACGTACGCGCCAACTGCGATATCTTTATCGACAGCTACGAGGAGCTGGATCTGGCCCGCGTTCTTTCGTTTGAGGGATAGGCGAGGGCTGTGGCTTGCAAGGTATTAGTTGTCTGCGGCTCGCCCGTGGTGGCGAGCGCGGATCTGTTACGTAGGTTAGCGGGGGAGTGCGACCACGTTGTCGCCGTGGACCGCGGACTCGACGCGCTGTTGGGCGCGGGACTGGGCTGCGACGTGTATGTGGGGGATGCCGACACGGTGAGTGATGCGGGTCGCGCGATGGTCGATTCCGCCGACGCCTTTAAGGTAGAACGCCACGACCCCTACAAGGACTATACCGATTTGGCGCTGGCGCTCGACTCCGTCCGTCGTCGCTGGCCGGGTGCCGAAGTAGTTGCGACCTGCGCCACCGGCGGCCGTCCTGATATGGCCCTTTCCGTCCTAGGCCTACTAGCAGCCTACAAAGATGCCCCCGTCTGGATCAAGGAAGACGAAGTGACGGCCAGAATTCTGCACCAGGACGAAACCTGGACCATTGAGGGCCCCGAGGGCAAAACCTTCTCCATCATTGCCATCGCTCCCAACACAGAGATAAGCGAACACGGCCTAGAATGGGAGCTAGACCACAGCCCCTTAGCCCTGCTAGCCGACACAGGCATCTCCAATGTCGTCAGGAAAACGGCCAAGATCCAAGTTCACCAAGGAACGGCGATTGCCTACATCTACAAGTAAGGTCTATCGCATCAGGGTTTTATCGGGACGGTGGATAGAAATTAGCGCTCGAAGAGTGATTATTTCTGCCCCGTCCCAGGAAAACCCGTAAGTAAGGGATTCGACCCAAAAAAGTTCTTGCATCAAAGAAAGTCTTCCCCTATAGTATCTCCTCGTCACGGGGGCGTAGCTCAGCTGGGAGAGCGCTTGACTGGCAGTCAAGAGGTCAGGGGTTCGATCCCCCTCGTCTCCACCATCGTGAATGTAAAGGCCTTCGGAATTCCGAAGGCCTTTTTTCATGCCAAAACACTACGCGCCACAAACCCCACCTATGCCAACAAAAAGTTGCACAATTTATTTCCCATGTCTGTACATAGTTTGTTAGACTAACGCAATTACCAGTGCAGCTCGCCGTTCCATTTGTGCTTAAGGAACGCCCCTAATCACCGCCAATACCTCAATAACCTGCATCAATGTGAACAACATTCCAAAACAACACCCTTGAACACGCTAAATGAACGATATGTTGTCCACCACAAGCCAAATCAGTTTCGTTACCAGCTTGTGCTAGGATACTTAGCGTTACATGAGTTCAACTGTGCTCGCGGCTCCAGCAAGTCGCTAAGCGCAGGGTCGATCAGCATCCGGCCGTAACGGCGGTGCCAGAAACACCACGAGCTCCAATAAAGAAGTTATGCGACGTTATTAATTTGCATTGCGTTAATTATAAGATGCATTAATAGCTTGTATGCCAAAGTGAAGCAGTCCTTCAGCTGTTTGTGTGCGGTCCAGTTTTGCATCTGCTTGACTAGTTCGCACGCAGCCAACTGAGGTTTTAGGTAAGTTTATGAACCGCGCCTACAACCTCAGCGCTGCTTTTATACATACCGTTCACGGTGGGGCAGAGCCACGTGCTTGTCTAACTGGGCTCAGGGTTTGAATATGGAGCGCCTTCGCGCACAAGCGCCCTGGCGAAGCCATACCCAAACCCCGTGAGCCACACGTAAGACAGTAAGGGGGTGGTGCTCGTGTGGTATGTGATCCAGGTCATTAACGGTCGCGAAGACGTAATGCGCAAGCGCATCGAGCATTTGGTGCCGGCGAGCGCCATGCTGGAGCTCTTTTATCCCCA
>CABUVB010000011.1 GCA_902494815.1 uncultured Collinsella sp.
CCCAGAACGACCTGATACGGGAAGCCCATAAGGTCGTTGTCCGCAAACTTAAAGCCGGGGCGCTCGTCGCGGTCATCCACGACAACCTCGATACCCTCGGCACACAAGCCCTCGACGATTTGGTCGCAGACGGTCGCGCACTCCTCCTTCTTGGGATCGAGCGGAATCACCGCGACCTCGTACGGAGCGACAGAGACCGGCCAGACGATGCCGTGCTCGTCATTGTGCTGCTCCACGACGGCAGCGAGCGAGCGGGACACGCCCACGCCGTAGCAACCCATGATCAGCGGTTTTTCCTTGCCGTCCTCATCCATAAAGGTGGCACCCATGGCCTCGGAATACTTGGTACCCAGTTGGAAGACCTGAGAGACCTCGATGCCGCGGGCAGCAGAGAGCGGCTTGCCGCAGTGCGGGCAGGGATCGCCGGCAACGACGGTGACCAGGTCGGCCCACTCATCGACGGTAAAGTCGCGCTCGGGGCAGGCGCCGGTAAAGTGATAATCGACCTCGTTGGCACCGCAAGCCCACTGCTTGGACTCGCGCAGGCTCTCGTCGCAGACCAGACGAATACCATCGGGCAGGTTAACCGGTCCGATAAAGCCCTTATGCAGACCGTAAGTCTGGAGCTCCTCGTCGGTCATCATGCGATAGCCCTTGCCAAAGACATGCTCGGCCTTGCAGTCGTTGAGCTCATGATCGCCCGGGACGATGGCCACGACGGGCTTACCCTCGGCATCGATCAACGCCAGGGACTTGCGCGTGCCGTTCTCGGGGAAGCCGAAGAACTTGGCGACGGCCTCGATAGTGCCCATGCCCGGAGTCTCGACCTTGGTGAGCGTACCGTCGCCGGGGCCCTCAGTCACGACGACCTTTGTGCTTGCCGCCTCGTCATCGGCAGCAAAGCCGCAATCGTCGCAGTAGACCAGCGAAGCCTCGCCGGCGTCGGCCAAAGCCATGTACTCGACGGAGGTATCGCCACCGATCTCGCCGGAGTCGGCAACGACGGGCAGGGCCTTGATGTAGCAGCGCTCGCAGATGTTAGCGTAGGCCTGCTTCATCTTGTCGTACTCCTCCTGCAGGCTCTCCTGCGTGGCGGAGAAGCTGTAGGCGTCCTTCATGATGAACTCACGACCGCGCATCAGACCAAAGCGGGGGCGGAACTCATCGCGGAACTTATCCTGGATGTGATAGAGGTTGACGGGCAGCTGCTTATAAGAGCGCAGTTCATTGCGCACCAGGGCGGTGACAGTCTCCTCGTGGGTGGGGCCCAGCACGAACTCACGGCCGTGACGGTCATCAAAGCGCACAAGCTCTTTGCCATAGGCGTCGATGCGGCCGGACTCGCGCCACAGCTCAGCGTCGACCATAATGGGCATCATGAGCTCCTGGGCACCGGCGGCATCCATTTCGTCGCGCACGATGTTCTCGATCTTGCGGATCGAGCGCCATGCGAGCGGCAGATAGGAATACAGGCCGGCGGCCTCCTTGCGGATCATGCCGGCGCGAAGCAGCAGACGGTGGCTCGCAAGCTCGGCGTCCGCCGGATCCTCTTTGAGCGTCGGCGCGTAAAGCTTAGACATATACATTGCTCGAGTCATTTATTTCTCCTCAATAAGCTTGTCGACCTCGACCATGAGCGCGTCGACAATTTGGTCCTCAGCTACTTTACCAATGATCTGGCCATGCGAAAAGAGCAGGCCCTGACCTCGTCCGCAGGCAACTCCCAAGTCGGCATCAGAAGCCTCGCCGGGGCCATTAACGGCACATCCCATCACGGCGATCGAAAGCGGCGCGGAGTAGTTCTTGAGCCGTTCGGTGACCTCCTCGGCAATGGGAATGAGGTTGACCTGGCAACGAGCGCACGTGGGGCACGAGACGATCTCGGGACCACGACGACGCAGGCCCAGGGACTGCAGAATGCCCCAAGCGACCGGCGGCTCCTCAACCGGATCGGCCGTGAGCGAGACGCGCATGGTGTCACCGATACCCTCAGACAGCAGGATACCAAGGCCCACCGAGCTCTTGATGGTGCCCTGCAGCTTGGTACCTGCCTCGGTTACGCCCAGGTGAAGCGGAACGTGGGGAATCTCACGCGACAGGGCTCGATAGGTATCGAGCGTCGTATGCACGCTATGGGCCTTGGCGGAAAGAACGATGTTGGTGAAACCGCGGTCCTCAAAATGCTTGACGAAGCGCTCGCTCGACATCACGAGCTTTTCGGGCTGCGTAAGATCGTCGCGCTCGGCAATATCCTGCTCGAGCGAGCCGGCGTTCACGCCGATGCGAATCGCGCACCCAGCAGTGCCCGCAGCATCGATCACAGCATCGACCTTGGCCCAATCGCCGATGTTGCCAGGATTGATGCGCAGCTTGGCAGCACCGGCCTCAACGGCACCAATGGCGAGTTTATGGTTAAAGTGGATATCGGCGACAATCGGCACCGGAGACTCGGCACAGATGGTGCGGAAACCCTCAAGCGCGGCCTCGGTGGGCACGCTCACGCGCACGATATCGCAGCCAGCCTGCGCCAACGCGCGCACTTGCGCAAGCGTTGCCTGGGCATCAGCGGTATCGGTGCAGGTCATGGATTGGACCACCACCGGCGCGCCGCCACCGATCTGCACGCCGCCCACATGCACGGGGCGCGTCAGCTCGCGAGGCAAAGGATGGGATAAAGACAATCCAAACACTCCCCTACAGAATAAATCGAAGGATGTCGGAACGAAGCATATAGACAAACAGCAGTGCAAAGAGCGCGATGCCGACATAGCTGACGATTGTCTGCACTTTGAGCGGCAGCTCGCGGCCCGCAATTTTTTGAATGATCTCGATGACCAGCTTGCCGCCATCGAGCGGTGGGATGGGCAGCAGGTTCATAAAGCCAAGCGAGAACGAAATGAGGGCGGCAAAGGAAAGGAACGTGGCAGGGCCGGCAGCAGCGGCCTGTGAGGACATAACGCTAATACCCACGATCGAAGAAGACTGATCGAGAATCTCCATCGTATGCTGCGGCTGGAGCAGGCGCATCACGCCATCCGCTGTCTGCACGACATAGGAGAACGACAGGCGAGCCGACGTGATGGGGTCTAAACGGACCACCTGCGTAGAGGCATACACACCTAGGCGCTCGTCCTCTTTGAGCGCAACCGTGGTCGAATGCTGCTTGCCGTCACGCTCGTACTCGATGGCGATATCGTCCTTACCGGCAGCCTTGCCGATGGCATCGTAGACATCCATCCAAGTGGAACATGAGACACCGTCAACCGAAAGGATCGCGTCACCGCCCTCGATACCCGCCTTGGCGGCAATAGACCCCTCGTCAACCTGACCGATCACGTTGGTATCCATCGGCACGGTGACACCCGCAATGGAATAGATGCTCATAAGGAGCAAAAAACCCGTCAAGATATTGACGATAATGCCCGCGAGCAGCATAAAGGCGCGCTTGAGAAAGCCTTGGCCAAGATAGGTGTGCGAGCGCTCTTGCGCAAGGAACTCGGCCTCGCCGCACGGCAGCTCCCACACATCGCCCTCGGCAGTCGCATGTTCGCGATCGAAACGGCGACCATCAAAGGTGGTATAGCCTGCCTTGTCTCGCGGCAACGTCTGATATTTGGTGGGATAGTAGCTCGGCGAGGGCTTCTCCCCTTCCTCATACCAGGGCGCGATGGAGCCCCAGCCCAGCAAAAGGGCGCATGCCTCGAGCACATCCTCCTCGGAAAGCTCGAGCTCGACAGCAAGGTCGGCCACGGTCACGCGACCATGACGATAGATAGCCGCGAGCACGCGGTCGGCGCACGAAACATCGGTCGGATCCATACCGCAGATGGCAGCGTAGCCACCCAGCAGCAGCGGGGTCACGCCAAACTTGGTTCCAATGCGACGCGACGTGTAATGGATGTCAAAGCGGCACGGCAGACCCAAAAAGAACTCGGTCACACGGACGCCGCAGGCGCGCGCCGCCAAAAAGTGGCCGCCCTCGTGCAAAAACACGAGGACGGAAAGCATCAGCAGGCCCCAAAAGACCGATGAGAGAACGCTCAGAACAGTATCCATAAAACGAAAAAGCAATCCTTATGGGTTAGGAACGGGTTGCGGCGAGCACCTGCGCAGCCTTTTCACGCGCCCACGCATCGATGTCGCGAAGCTGCTCAAACGAATCGACCACCTGCATATCGTGGGCGTCCATACAGGATTCCACAATGCGATCGATATCGGTAAAGCTGCAGCCATCGTGCAGGAAGGCATCGACGGCGACCTCGTTGGCGGCATTGAGCACGCACGGCATGGTGCCACCCGTCTTGCCGGCACGCTCGGCCAGTGCCAGACAGCGGAAGGTATCCATGTCGGCAGCATCAAACGTGAGCTGCCCCAGCTCGCGGAAATCGATACGAGGCGCCGGAGTATCCCAACGCTCGGGATACGAGAACGCGAACTGGATGGGAATACGCATGTCGGATGCACCGAGATGCGCCATCACGGAGCCGTCGGCGAACTCGACCATAGAGTGAATCTTGGACTGACGCTGCACGACCACGTTAATGAAATCGAGGTCGCAGTTAAACAGATGCATGGCCTCAATGCGCTCCAGGCCCTTGTTCATGAGGGTGGCGGAGTCAATGGTGATCTTGGCACCCATGGCCCACGTGGGATGCGCGAGGGCATCGGCACGCGTCACGCGATCGAGCTCGTCGCGCGTGCGGCCAAAGAACGGACCGCCCGAGCAGGTGAGCCAAATGCAGTGGGCCTCGCGCGGGTTCTCCCCCAGATAGCACTGGTAGATGGCGGAATGCTCAGAGTCGACCGGAATAAGCTGGCCCGGTTGCGCCAACGGCATAAGCAAGTCGCCACCGACGACGAGGGACTCCTTGTTGGCAAGGGCAAGGCGCTTATTCGAGGTCAAGGCCGCATGGCTCGCCTCGAGACCGGCGGCGCCCACAATAGCGACGAGCACACAGTCGACATCGTCGCGACGCGCGAGCTCGCAAACCGCCTGCGCGCCAACGCCGAGCTGTGTGCCCTCGGGCAACTCCTGCAGCACGGCGTCATCGCCATGAGCGACATCGGCAACGGCAACCGCCGGAACCGAGAACTCGCGGGCAGCGGCAACGAGCTCCGAGGTGCTGGAATTAACGGACAGCGCCGTCACCTGCAGGCGATCGGCATGCTGGCGGCACACATCGAGCGCCTGGGTGCCGATAGAGCCCGTACAACCCAGGATGGCAACGAGAAGGCGTCCATCGGGGCCATACGTCGTCTGGAAGGACATTACAGCACGCCTCCAATCATCAGCAACAGCTGTGCGGTGATGCAACCGAAGATAAGCGAATCGCTACGATCGAGCATTCCGCCGTGGCCCGGGATAAGGTTGCCGGAATCCTTGACGCCCACACCGCGCTTGATGCGCGACTCGATAAGGTCGCCGATAACGCCCAGAATGGACACGACCACGCCGCACAGCAGCGCATAGGGCAGGCTGAGCTTGTAGAAGTGCGTCGCCCACAGGATGAGCCAAATCAAAACCGAGCCCAAGATGCCGCCGGCAAACCCCTCCCAGCTCTTTTTGGGGGAGATCTTGGGAACCATCTTGTGCTTGCCGATACGGCTGCCCACGATGTAGGCAAACGAATCGGAGACCCAAAGGGACGCGCAAACGCCCACTGAAAGCAGGGCGCCGGCAAAACCGGGCACGGCATCGCGCAGCAACACGATAGCCGACAGCATAAAGCCAGTGTAGATGGGACCCATGAGCGTCACGGCCACATCGGAGATGCGGGTACGCGGCGACCAGACATACCAAATGCCCACAGCGAGCATCAAGGCAAAAAGCAGGGCATTCAGCAACATCGAATCGCCCAACGCCGACAGCGGAAAGAGTACGGCGGCAGCGATACCCATGCGCTCGTTAGCCATCTTGCCATCGAGCCTTGTCATACGGAAAAACTCATAGCAGCACAGACCGCTCATGACAGAAACAAAGATGGCCGTGGGCACGATACCCAAAACCAGGCACAGGATAAAGACAACGGCGTAGACGATACCGGCGGCGGCACGGGTAATAAAGCCCGCCAACCACGAACCGGTGCCGCTCTTCGCTGCAGGCGCTCCCGCAGTGGCAGCCTTTCGCGCAGGCGCCGCGGAAACTGGCGTCTTGGGAGCAGATGCCTTGGGACGATCGGACATGATTAAGCCTCCTCGGTCTTGCTCAGTCCACCAAACCTACGGTCACGGCCCTGATAGGCCAAAATGGCGTCGACAAGGCCCCAGCGATCAAAGTCGGGCCAATAGGTATCGGTGACGTAGAATTCGGAATAAGCCACCTGCCACAGCAGATAGTTCGAAAGGCGCAGCTCACCAGAGGTGCGAATCACAAGTTCGGGATCGGGAAGACCGGCGGTATAGAGGTGGGAAGCCACCATGTCGTCATCAATTGCGGCAGGATCGATCTTACCGGCGGCAGCGTCGGATGCGATCTGACGGACAGCGCGGGTAATCTCGGCACGCGCGCCGTAGTTGACGGCAAGCGCCAGCGTCATACCGGTGTGATCGGCGCACTCGGCAAGACCGCGCTCAAAAACGTCGCGAGTCTTCTTGGGCAGCGCGGAAATGTCACCCAAAAAGACAACACGCACGTTTTCGCGCTTCAGAAGCGGCAGCTCGTCGATGAAAGTCTTGGCAAACAGATGCATCAAGACGTTTACCTCATGCTGCGGACGGTTCCAGTTTTCGGTAGAAAACGCATAGGCAGAAAGCACGTCGACGCCCAGGCGCACGCAGGCGGTAATGATCTCGCGAAGGGAGACGATACCCGCCTTGTGGCCCTCAGTGCGCGCAAGACCGCGCGACGTGGCCCAACGACCGTTGCCGTCCATGATGCACGAGATATGGTGCGGAATGTTATTGAGGTCAAGGTCGGAAAAACCGACGCCCGCAGGGGCGTCGGCAAAGTACTCGACCAGTTTATGCTCGTCGTATTGCACCTTAGATCTCCATGACCTCGGCTTCTTTTTCCTTCAGAAGCTCCTCGACCTTGGCGACATACTCATCGGTGTGCTTCTGGACCTTGGCCTGCTCGCGACGGACATCGTCCTCGGTGAGCTCCTCATCGCGCTCGAGCTTGTTGTTAAAGTCGCGACGGATGTTACGGATAGACACCTTGGCCTGCTCGGCGTACTCGCGGCACTCCTTGACGAGCTCGCGACGGCGCTCCTCAGTGGGAGCCGGGAACGGAAGACGAACGACGGTGCCATCGGAGTTGGGGGTAATACCCAGATCGGAAGCGCCGATGGCCTTGACGATAGCATTGATGAGCGCCTTGTCCCACGGCTCGATGAGCAGCATGTGGGCCTCGGGGGTCTTGACGGCGGCAACCTGCGTGACCGGCGTGGGAACACCGTAATAATCGACGGTGATGTCGGACAGAATGTTGGCATTGGCGCGGCCGGTACGAACCTTGGAGAAGTTATGCTTGAGGGACTCGAGCGACTTGTCCATATGGGCGGTGATGTTCTCTGCCATGCTTAATCCTCCTGATAGACGAGCGTGCCGACGGGCTCACCCGAAAGCGCGCGCTTGACAGTGTCCTCGCCATCGATGTTGAGGACCAAAATCGGCATACGGTTATCCTGGCACAGTGCCGTAGCCGTGGAATCCATAACCTGCAGACCGCGGACGAGAACCTCGTGATAGGTAATCTTGTCAAAGCGGACGGCATCGGCGCACTTGACGGGATCCTTGTCGTAGATACCGTCGACCTTGGTGGCCTTAATCAGAATCTCCGCACCGATCTCGCAGGCACGAAGAGCCGCGGCGGTGTCGGTCGTAAAGTACGGATTGCCCGAACCGGCGGCAAAAATAACGACGTTACCCTTGGAAAGGTGGTTGATGGCGCGACGGCGAATATAGGGCTCGCAGATCTCGTTCATCTGGATAGCGCTCATCACGCGGCAAGGAACATCGTTGTGCTCGAAGGCATCCTGCAGGGCGAGCGCGTTCATAACGGTTGCCAGCATCCCCATGTAGTCGGCCTGAGCACGCTCCATGCCACCGGCAGCGCCTGCCATGCCGCGGAAAATATTGCCGCCGCCGACAACGACGCCGACCTCATGGCCAACGGCGAGCAGCTCCTTGACCTGCTTGGCAAGATGATCGGTAACCTTGGGGTCGATGCCATATTGGCCGTCGCCCATCAGTGCTTCGCCGGAAAGCTTAAGAAGCACGCGTTTATATCGGATGTCGGACAAAGCGATCCTCCTTTAATTAGACTCTCAATATGATATCAAAGGCTCTGATAAGAGCCATGAAAAAGCAGGCTGTGAGTAAAACCCACAGCCTGCTCATTACCAGCTACAAGAGCTTATTTACTCGCCACGGACCAGACGGTCAAAGGCAACGACGGTAATGGTGTCGCCGAGCTCCTTGGAGACCTGCTCAGCGTACTTCTTGATGGTGAGGGAGCTGTCCTTGATGAACTCCTGCTCGGTGAGCACGGACTGCTTGTAGAACTTCTCCAGACGGCCAACAGCCATCTTCTCCTGGATAGCCTCGGGCTTGCCGGACTCGGCAGCCTGGGCCATGTAGATCTGCTTCTCGTGCTCGACGGTCTCGGCCGGAACCTGATCGCGGGTAGCGCAGATCGGGGCGACGGCGGCAACCTGAAGGGCAACGTCGTGAGCGAAGGTCTTGAAGGACTCAGCCTGAGCGGTCTCGGCCTTCTCGAAGGCGAACTCGAGGAGGACGCCGATCTTACCACCCATGTGGATGTAAGAAGCGAGCGCGCCGTTCTCGGCCTTGCGGGCAGCGAAGCGGGAGATCTTCATGTTCTCGCCCATGATGTGAATCATCTCGGTGAGCTCGGAGGAAACGGTCTCCTCGCCCATCGGCTTCTCGAGCAGAGCATCGACGTCAGCAGGCTCGGTGGTAGCGACAACCTCAGCGACCTTAGAAGCAAAGCCGGTGAACTTGGCGTTGGAGCCAACGAAGTCGGTCTCGCAGGAGAGCTCGAGCAGAGCGCCGGTCTTGCCATCCTCGGAGACGAACGCGGCGACAGCGCCCTCGTTGGTCTCACGGCCAGCCTTCTTGGCAGCCTTGGCAAGGCCGTTCTTACGCAGAACGTCGACAGCGGCGTCCATGTCGCCGTCAGCCTCGACGAGAGCCTTCTTGCACTCCATCATCGGGGAGTCGGTCATCTCGCGGAGCTGCTTGACCATAGCGGCGGTAATCTGGGCCATTGTGGTTCCTTTCAAAGAGATGAAAAAGAATTAACTAAGACTGATTTACTCGGCCTTGGGCTCAGCGGCCATCTCGGCCTCGGAGACCTGCTCCTTACCGGAGCCAGCGAGGCAGGCGTCAGCCATGAGCTCGCACATAAGGGTGACAGCGGAGATAGCGTCATCGTTGCAGGGGATGCCGTACTCGACCTCGTCGGGATCGGAGTTGGTGTCGATCAGAGCGACGACGGGGATGTTCAGGCGCTGAGCCTCCTTGATGGCGTTCTCCTCGCGCTTAGTGTCGATGACGAAGAGAGCCTGGGGCAGACCCTTCATGTCGCGGGCGCCACCGAGGTTGGTCTGGAGCTTGGTGAGCTCCTTGCCGAGCACAGCCTGCTCCTTCTTGGGGAGCACTGCCATGCGGCCGTCCTCGACCATGGCCTCGAGCTCCTCCATGCGGTTGATGCGGGAGCGGATGGTGACGAAGTTGGTCAGCATACCGCCGAGCCAACGCTGGTTGATGTAGGGCATATTAGCGCGCTCAGCAGCGTTCTTGACGGCCTCCTGAGCCTGCTTCTTGGTGCCGACGAACAGCACGTTGCCGCCCTTGGCGACGTTCTTGACGAAGGTGTAGGCCTGGTCGGCGTCGAGGATGGTCTGCTTAAGGTCGAGGATGTAGATGCCGTTGCGCTCACCGAAGATGAACGGCTTCATCTTGGGGTTCCAGCGACGGGTCTGGTGACCGAAGTGGCAGCCGGCCTCGAGCAGGGTGCGGATATTAATCTTGGTAGCCATGTTAAACCTCCTGTGGTTTGCCTCCGCGCGGGGTCATCCTCCAAAACCAACCCGGACATGTGCTACCAAAGCCCGGGCACCACGGTATGAAGTAGCCGCGCGTGCGTGATAAAAACCTGTTGCCGTGAAGCAACCCGATGAATGATAGCAGGAATGCATCTTCCTGCCAACCCGCAATCAAAACCACACACCTGAGCGCGGCGCGGGACGTCCCAGCCACTATTCGCCGCGGGGATGGGCTTGAGCCACAGCCCGCTTAAGCCGATCGGGTGTGAGATGCGTGTAGATCTGCGTCGTGGACAGGCTCGCATGGCCCAGCAGCTCTTGAACCGAGCGCAGGTCCGCACCGCCCTCGAGCAAGTCGGTCGCAAAGGTATGGCGCATCGCATGCGGGGCGATGTCGGCAGGCATGCCGGCGAGCGTCGCCAGCGTATGAAACCGCCGCCTGAGCATGGCGGCACTCATGCGATTACCGCGCGCCGATATAAGCAGCGGATGCGGCCCGGTAACGGGGTCACGACGCTTTGCCTGAGCGAGCAACTCCGGCCTTCCCTCCTCAATATAGAGACGCGTCGCCTCGAGCGCACGACGATACAGAGGGACGATACGTTCTTTGCTCCCCTTGCCCCACAGGCGCAGCGTGCGTTCGGACCACGCAATGGACTCCACATTGAGTGCTGCGAGCTCAGAGATACGGGCGCCCGAGGCATAGAGCAGCTCGAGCATCGCCGCATCGCGCAGTCCCGCGGGTGTTGAGGTATCAGGCGTCTTGAGCAGCGCCTCCACCTGTTGGGTCGTCAGCACACCGGGTAGATCGCGCGGAAGCTTGGGCGAGGAAATTGCCGAGACCACATCGCCCTCCACGACCCCCTCGGCAGCCATCCATCGATAGAGCGATCGGATAGCCGACAGATGCGCCGCAAGCGTTCGGGGAGCCACCTGCTCACGCGAAAGCTCGGCAAGATAGCGACGAATGGTGCGCACGTCGGCAGCGAAAGCATCGATATCCTCGCGCTCGCACCAGGCAGCAAAGCGCTCCAGCCTCGAGCCATAGGCCGTCACCGTATTGGGAGAAAGCCCCTCGACACGTGCGATATAGGCGATAAACGAGTCGACGGTGTCGTACAGGTCAAAGGCTATGACCGGTCGCCTCCAAACAGATCGGGGCGAGTGGCCAGATAGGCATCAAGGGCCTCGAGCGCACGGTCCGCATAGGCCTGGTAGCGGTCGCGCTTGCTGCGGCGCTTACCATCCTCGAGTGGCGGCACCAGGCCAAAGTTGACATGCATAGGCTGATAGCCCACCGTGGCCGGATCGGTAGCATAGCCCACGAGCGCGCCCAAAGCACCCACGCGCGGCAGCTCGACGGGAGCGGCCCCGACAGCCTCGGCATAGGTGTTGAGTGCCGCGAGCAGACCTGTCGCCACGGCTTCCATGTACCCCTCGGTGCCGGTGATCTGACCGGCCAGGCGCACGCCGGTACCAGGCACGGCAAAGGTGCCATCGAGCACGTGCGGCGCATCGACAAAGGTATTGCGGTGCATGACACCGTAGCGGAAGAACTCAGCGTTCTCCAGGCCCGGCACCATATGGAAGACGCGCTTCTGTTCGCCAAAGGTCAGGTTGGTCTGGAAGCCCACCAGGTTATAGGCGGTCTTCTCCTTGTTCTCGGCACGCAGCTGAATCGCCGCCCAGGGACGACGACCGGTTCGCGGGTCGGTGAGGCCGACGGGCTTCATGGCGCCAAAGCGAATGGCGTCCTTGCCGGTGCGCGCAACTTCCTCGGCAGGCTGGCAGGCCTGGAACAGATCGCCGCCCTCAAAGTCCTTGAGCACCACGCGGTCGGCCGTGGTAAGCGCCTCGATAAAGGCCTCGTACTCTTCCTTGTTGAGCGGAGCGTTGAGATAGTCGCCGCTCCCCTGCTCCTCGTAGCGCGACTGCGAGAACAGCACGTCCATATCGAGCGTGGAGGCATCGACGATCGGCGCCGCGGCATCGAAGAACGCAAGGGCGTCGCCACCGACGAGCTTCACGACCTCTTCGCTCAACGCCGGCGAGCACAAGGGGCCGGCGGCAATGACCACGTGACCTTCGGGAATCTGCGTGACCTCGCCGTGAACGATCTCGATATTGGGACGGGCGGCAACCTCGTCCTCGACAAGCTCGGAAAACTTGACGCGGTCGACCGCCAAGGCGCCACCGGCGGGAACAGCCGCGCGATGGGCGCAATCGAGCAGGACCGAACCCATGCGCTCAAGCTCGGCCTTCAGCAAACCAGCCGCGGAATCCGGACGGGTCGACTTAAACGAATTGGAACAGACGAGCTCTGCCAGGTGATCGGTATGGTGGGCCGGGGAGCTCACCTGGGGGCGCATCTCGCACAGCTTTACGGCGAACCCGCGATCTGCCAGCTGAATCGCGCACTCCGAACCCGCCAGACCGCCACCGATAACCGTCACCTGATCAAACAGCATCTGCAAACACCTTTCTAATTGACATGTTTTCCATTGTGACCGAAGGGTGTCTGAGCGTGAAGGGCAAACTTGGAGGGCGCATACCTTCCATCCATCATGCGCTCGATAAGACCCTCGAGCTCAAGCGAACCCAGGAGTTTGAGTACGCCGACGGCATCGAGCGAGACGAGCGCCGCGATGTCGTCGACCTTGAGCGGAGAGGCGATGAGCGCATGCATCACGGTCTGCTGTGTTTGATCCAGGTCGGCAATGCCGGGAGCATCGGGGCGCGAGTAGCGCAGGGTGCCGTAGATGCGTGAAATAGCCATCTCGATAGATTCCTCGTCGATGATGCAGCAGGCACCGTTCGCAATGAGGTAATTCGTGCCACGCGACTCGGGCGATAGGATCGACCCCGGCACGGCAAGAAGTTCTCGCCCCAAATCCATAGCAGCCTCGGCTGTAGAAAACGTCCCGGAAGGCATACCCGCCTCGGATACAAAGAGGGCTTGCGACAAGGCCGCGATTACGCGATTGCGGCGCGGAAAGGCAAACTTGCGCGGACCCATGCCCCACGGAGAGATCGACACGACCGCGCCACCCGTATCGAGCGTGCGCGTAATAAGCCCCGCGCTCGAACGCGGGTAGACCACGTCGGCGCCCGTCCCCAGCACCACGACGTGTTTACCGCCAGCGTTGACCGCAGCCCAACCCGAGGCCTGGTCACAACCGACCGCGCCGCCCGAGACTACCGTCACGCCCGCCTCGACCGCCACCTTTGACGCAAGCTCTGCCACGGCAAGACCATACGGCGAGGCCTTGCGCGCGCCGATGATGGAGAGCGCGGGCGTCGAAAGCACCTCGGGGTTGCCGCGCACATAGAGCGTCTGGGGTACATCAGAAAGCTCCAAAACGGTCTCGGGATACAACGTATCACCTGGATGCAGCTCAAAGGTCCCCTCGGCCATCATTGGTCCCTCCTTCCCTGGTACATCGCCGCCTCGAGCACGTGGTCCTGCGTCACATGCTCGCTCTCGGCGACGTCGGCGATTGTACGAGCGATACGCACCAGGCGCACGATACCGCGACCCGTGAGATGTGTGCGCTTCGACAGGCCGAGTACACACTTCTCCGCCGCATCATCGAGCTCAAAGGTCGAAACGACGCCGTCAATGGACCGCGTCTCGTCATCCTCGACCTCGGCATCCGCATCGTCCATACGGGATTCGCGCCAAGCGCGAAAAGCGCGACCGCGCACAACGTAGTCACGTAACTCGGCAGACGACATACCCTCCGCACCCTCGATAATCACTTGGGGGTCGGGACGGGTCACATCGATCATCATGTCGATACGGTCGGCCAAAGGACCGCGCAGCTTTGACCGATAGCGCTCGACCATCGCCGCCGAGCAGCGGCATGGCACCTCACGGTCGCCCAAAAAGCCGCAGGGACAGGGATTGCTCGCAGCCAGCAGCTGAAAGCGCGACGGGAAGGTAAAGGCCCCGTCGACGCGCACGATCCTCACATAGCCGCGCTCGATGGGCTGACGCAGCGTCTGCAGCACACTCGTGGGAAACTCGGCAAGCTCGTCCAAAAAGAGCACGCCGCCATGAGCCAGGCTGATCTCACCCGGATGCACCGGGCGCCCTCCGCCAATGAGGCCAGCCGTTGATATGCTGTGATGGGGACTTCGAAATGGCCGATGACCTGCCAATAAGCCATCGATGTTCTCGCCCAAGACCGAATGGATGCACAGCGCCTCCTGCTGGTCCTCAACGGAAAGCTCGGGCAGGATGCCGGTCATACGACGGGCGAGCATCGTCTTGCCCGATCCCGGGGACCCGACCATAAGCAAACCGAGCTCACCCGCTGCCGCCAGCGCCATGCCGCGTTTGGCGACTTCCTGCCCCAGTACGTCGGCATAGTCGAGTTCGGGCTCAAAGGTCGCCTCGAGCACTTCAGAATCCAAGTAGTGCCGCGCGGCATCGCCCATGCCATGGGCAAGCTGAGACAAATGATCGATGAATCCACAATCCACGCCCGCGAGTGGCACATGCTGGTCTGACCTGCCGGCGATAAAAGACAGCCCCATATCACGCGCCAATAGCTGAAACGCCACCTCGCCCTTGACAGGAAGCACCGTACCGTCCAAGCCAAGCTCACCTGCGATAAGACAACGATCGAGGTTGTCGCGGGGAATCTGACCATCGGCCGCCAATACCGCGATGGCGATGGGCAGATCAAAGCCGCTACCGGTCTTGCGAATATCGCCAGGCGCCAGATTGACCGTAATGCCCGAGCGCGGGATTTCAAACCCGGCGGAGCGCATCGCGCAGCGAATACGACCGCGTGACTCCATCACCTCCATACTCGGAATGCCGAGCATCTGAATGCCCGGAACGCCGCCGGCAAGCGAGACCTCGACCGTGACGTGAATCGCCTCGACGCCACGGATGCAGGCCGCGTGAACGGCAAACGTCTCGAACGCCATCACGACACCTGCCAATCGAACGCGTTGTACTGATGCTCGATCTCGGCGATATGCCCGCCGCGAATGGTGACACCCACGGCATCGAAGCGAATCGCCTTGAGCGGATAATGTTCCATGAGATAGCAACTTGCGATGCGGCGATAGCGGCGTTGCTTTCGGGCGTCCACAGCCTCCTCGGGAAAGACCCGCGTGCTGCAATCCAGCGCAACGCGTCTGGTCTTGACCTCGGCCATCACCACGACATCGTCGAGCTCATCGAGCAGCACCAGATCGGCCTCGCCCTCGGAGCAACGATAACCCTGCTCCAGCAAGGTGTAGCCGCGCTCGTTAAAGTAGTCGATGGTGATCAGCTCGCCCAGCATGCCCAGCTCGCGGGGACTGAGCCCCTTGATAAACTCAGGCGTCATCGCCCCGCAGTCGAGCTCGCCATTTTCCCAACGCTCCTTGAGCTGCTGCGTCTTGCTCTTTTTGCTTGCGGCACTCATGGGGTCTCCTTTCCCGCACGCTGCATTGCCCCGATGATGAGGGCACCTTTCATGCGGGTAAGTACCGGAAGCAAACCAAAAGCTGACCAAATGCCGTCAAAAAACGGGCCGTACGCAGCAATGGTGTTGCATACGGCCCGTTACCAGCAAGTTTATAAAACCCCAGAGGTCCCTGTCTCCACAATTGACCTAGAAAAGGCGCTCAGTCTGCAGAAAGTTTCCGCAAAAGCTCACGCGGTGCAGTGGACAAAGTCCATGTTTGCGAATGGCCTCGATATGCTCGGGGCTTGCATAGCCCTTCGACTCGGCCAGATGGTACTCGGGATACTCGGCGTCGTACTCGACCATCATCTCGTCACGCGTGACCTTGGCCATGATGGACGCCGCGGCGATGCAGGCGATTTTGGCATCGCCCTTCACCACATCGCGCTCGTTAGGAACGGCGCCCAAGGGGTTACCATCCATGAGGACGCAGTCGGGCTCAAGTCCCGTATCGGCCACGGCGCCCGCAACGGCAGTACGGATAGCACGGGCCATGCCCATTTCATCGATATCCTTCGGCGCGATATGGCAAAAACCGATCGCCGTCGCCACCTCGGCAATCTTCACTGAGAGCAACTCGCGGCGCGCGGGCGTGAGCTTTTTGGAATCGTTGATACCCCAGACGCGCGGCTCCATAGGAAGACAGACGGCGCATACCGTCAAAGGACCGGCCACCGATCCGCGGCCCACCTCGTCGACACCAACGACCACCCCATCGCCGCCAAGCTCATGCATAAGCTCGTACATGCCATTGACGCGCTCGCGCTCGGCAACCTCTTTGGAATGGCGTTTGAGGGCGCGTTCACAAGCCTTGATCACCTGCTGGCGCGGGTCCTCGCGATAATGCTCCACGAGGGCGGGGATCTCCTCAAACGTTGCGCTCGCCAGCTCTCCGGCAACCTGCGATGCCGAAACCGAGCTCGTCATATTGGCCATACCAGGCCCTCCTTGCATGCAAATCAGATAAAAAGAAGGGCCACCCGAAGGTGACCCTTACGTCCAAACGAGTGGACAGACGCTGCGATCTTCTTAGCGCTTCTCGGGGATGCGAGCAGCCTTGCCCACCTTGTCGCGGAGGTAGTACAGCTTGGCGCGACGGACGCGACCATGACGAACGACCTCGAGCTTGGCGATCTTGGGGCTGTGAAGCGGGAAGGTACGCTCAACACCGACACCGAAGGACATCTTGCGGACGGTGAAGGTCTCGCGGGCACCGGCGCCGGCCATGCGGATGACGTCGCCCTGGAAGACCTGGATGCGCTCGCGGTCGCCTTCCTTAATGCGGTAGTGAACCTTGACGTTGTCGGCGACGCGAACCTGAGGAATGTCCTCGCGGATCTGCTGACGCTCGATTGCGCGGATGTAATCCATGTGCAATTCCTTACTCTTCTAGAGGTGCCGTACCACTCTGGCCGGCACGTAGTTGAACAAACGTATTCGAGTATACACGCGCGGGTTTCTGCTGCAAGAACAATTTTTTACGCAGACAAAAAGACAAAACCCGCACATGATAACCGTCCGCCTCACGAATGAGACGGACGGCATGAAGGGGGGGCTACGTTAGGCGTCTGAACCCAAAACGTTAGGCGGAGCGCTTCGCCTCGAGCTTGGCCTGGGCGGCAGCCAGGCGCGCGAGGGGCACGCGGTAGGGCGAGCAGGACACGTAGTCCACGTCGGCCACATTAAACAGACCCTTGATGGACTTGGGGTCGCCGCCGTGCTCGCCGCACACGCCAAAGTGCATGTCGGGGTTGGTGGCGCGGCCCTTCTCGACTGCCATGCGCACCAGCTCGAGCACCGCCGTGTCAATGGTCTCGAAGGGGTTGTCCTTCAAGATCTTCTTGTGCATGTACAGCGGGATGAACTTAGCCTCGGCATCGTCGCGGGAGAAGCCGAAGGTGGTCTGGGTGAGGTCGTTGGTGCCAAAGCAGAAGAAGTCGGCATGATGCGCGATCTCGTCAGCGACCATGCAGGCGCGTGGCAGCTCGAGCATCGTGCCCACGGGAATATTGAGCTCGACGCCCTCCTCGGCAGAAACCTCGGCGATTACCCGCTCGATGACCTCGCGGGTCTGGACATGCTCCGCCGTGATGGAGACGAGCGGAACCATGATCTCGGGTCGCGGGTCGACGCCCTCCTTGATAAGGCGGGCAGCAGCCGTGGCGACGGCGCGAACCTGCATGAGTGGCAGATCGCTAAAGACGACGGACAGGCGAACGCCGCGCAGGCCGAGCATGGGGTTCGACTCGACCATGCCGTCGATACGACGCAGGCGGGCGCGCAGGGCTGCAAGCTCTTCCTCGCTGGCGCCGGCGGCTTCCTTCTTGGTGATGGCGACCTCGAGCTCGCGAGGATTATCCAGGAACTCATGAAGCGGCGGATCGAGCAGGCGGACGACCACATCGCGACCGGACATGGTCTTGAACATCGCCAGGAAGTCCTCGGTCTGAACCTTGAGCAGGTCGGCCAGGGCCTGCTGCTTCACGGCCTCATCGTCGGACAGGATAAAGCTCTGGATGATGTTCTTGCGGTCGCCCAGGAACATGTGCTCGGTGCGGCACAGGCCGATGGCCTCGGCGCCAAACTCGAGCGCGAGCTCGGCGTCCTCGGGGTTGTCGGCGTTGACGCGCACGTGGTTGGCGTGGCCGCAGGTCTCATCCAGACGAATCTCATCGGCCCAGGACAGGATAGTGTCCAGGTCACCAGTAAGCTCGGCGGAGACCAAGTCAACGGCGCCGTCGACAACGATGCCCTGGGTACCGTCGATGGAGATGATGTCGCCCTCGTGCAGTACGCGATCGCTACCCTCGATACGCACGACCTTCTCGGCCGCGTCGATATGGAAGCGCTCGACACCGCAGACGCAGGGCGTACCCATGCCGCGGGCGATAACGGCGGCATGGCTCGTCTTGCCACCGTGGCTCGTCAGGATGCCCTCGGCGGCAACCATGCCCTTCAGGTCGTCAGGGTTGGTCTCCCAACGGACCAGGATGACCTTGTGGCCCTCGGCGGAACGCGCGACGGCGTCGTCGCTCGAGAACACGACCTCGCCCACGGCGGCACCGGGGCTGGCGTTAAGACCGGTCGCGAGCGCCTCGTACTTCTTGGAGGAGTCGAACTGCGGGTGCAGGAGCTGATCGAGCTGCGCAGGATCGATGCGGCCCACGGCCTCCTCGCGGGTGATGAGGCCCTCCTCGACCATCTCGATGGCGATGCGCAGGGCGGCGGTGGCGGTTCGCTTGCCCACGCGGGTCTGGAGCATCCAGAGCTTGCCCTGCTCGATGGTGAACTCGATGTCGCACATGTCGCGATAGTGATCCTCGAGCGTCAGGAACACGCGCTCGAGCTCCTCGCCTGCGGACTCAAGCCCCGGAGTGGTCTTGAGATCGGCGATGGGCTCGGTGTTGCGAATGCCGGCGACGACGTCCTCGCCCTGGGCGTTGACCAGAAAGTCGCCGTAGAACTCCTTGGTGCCGTCGGCCGGGTTGCGGGTGAAGGCGACGCCGGTCGCAGAGGTCTCGCCCTTGTTGCCAAAAGCCATGGCCTGGACGTTGACGGCGGTGCCGAGCTCGTCGGAGATGCCGTGCTGCTTGCGGTAAATGCAGGAGCGCTCGTTCATCCAGCTGCCAAAGACGGCCTGGATGGCAAGGCGAAGCTGGAGCTCCGGATCGTGCGGAAAGACGGGCTTACCATCGGCGACCTCGAGCTCGGGGTACAGGGCGGCCTCGACGTTGGCGGAGAAGATGCCCTTGAAGGTCTCGACGAGCTCCTGCAGGTCCTCGGCCGAAAGCTCGGAATCGACGCGGACGCCGGCAACCAGGCGGGCCTGGGTCAGGGCGTTCTCGAACAGGTCGGCGTCGACGCCCATGACGACGTTGGAGAACATCTGGATAAAGCGGCGATAGCTGTCCCAAGCAAAGCGCGGGTTCTGCGTCTGGGCGATGAGGCCCAGGACGGAATCGTCGTTGAGGCCCAGATTGAGGACCGTGTCCATCATGCCGGGCATGGAGAACGGAGCGCCAGAGCGCACCGAGACGAGCAGCGGATCGTTGGCATCTCCGAGCTTCTTGCCGCAGCGGGCTTCGAGGTCGGCCTCGGCGGCAACGATCTCGTCAAGCGCGCCGGCAGGCCAAACATTGCCGGCACCGGAGTACTCAACGCAGGTCTGGCAGGTAATGGTAAAGCCACCGGGGACCGGCAGGCCGATACGGCTCATCTCGGCAAGGTTAGCGCCCTTGCCGCCAAGCACAAAGTTCATAGACTTGTCGCCCTCGGTGACACAAGTGCCCTGGGCGTCGGTTCCAAAACGGTAAACCCTCTTGCAATCGCTCACGATACTTCCCCTTCTATGTGTTCGCACACACGACCGTGGTAACGAATCGACCCGCCGGATGCGGACCGTGAGGGAACTATACGGCGGGTTTTGGGCGGGCTTGAGCAGAGGCTGCGCGGTTTGGTAAACGTGCTAAAACTGGCGGTAAACGGTAGGTAAAGGTGGTTACCTTATGAAGATACCAGTACAACGTAGTCGCAGGTCAAAAGCGGTATAAACTGCTAAAGCGCTTTAGCAAAAAGCTGTAATTATTGGAATGGAATCTCTTAAACTACGCAATAGCCAAGAAAGACAAAATCTATCAGAAGTATTTGTCCCAGGGATTTTGGTCAGAGTAGCTAATTTGGGACGGGGCTATTTTAGCCACCCCGGCAGATAGCGCGAATGCTTTGGCGGAGTAACGGCCGGGGTAGCTAAAAAAGCCCCATTACAGTTTGAGTCGTCCGAAAGGGCGGCTCCTTACTAGTTCTGGTAATACGATTGAGCCGTACCGATGGTCGCTGGCCGACCGCGACCGCGACGCGGCCTCCACCCGAGACCCCCATCTCGACACATAGCCCGTCATCCGACGAAAGCGCGCAGGTCGTCCTGTATAGGCGCATGGTGTCCCCCTCCGCCGCAAGAGGGAAACGAAAAAGCCCCTCTTTGCCACTAC
>CABUVB010000012.1 GCA_902494815.1 uncultured Collinsella sp.
TCCGCACGCAAAGGAAAGCACTTAATGTGCTTTCCGTCTTGCGCAGGACTGTAGAGCAGCAAACTAAATATATTTCGCCGCCCCTCTGCCAAGCCCAGGCGACTCCACGCACTTTACCTGCGTAAACAATGTGAGTGAAATATGAATCTCGATGGATACGCCCGCAGCCGTGTATACTAAACAGCTGTGTGAAACCAGGGGAGTATTCTGGCTGGACAAAATGCCTGCTTAATAGGGTTGTCAGGTAGTCCGGACACTATACAAGGCTGGGGAGCACGTCGTGTAAGTAGTGGTCCTCTAGGGGCGTACGCTCGGTGGCGTATGCATTGTCCCAAGACCACGCGAGAGTTGGGATCATATCTTGATCAGCATGATTCTCGGCCGCAAGATTGGCATGACCCAGGTTTGGGACGAGGACGACAACGTCGTTCCCGTCACGGTCATCCAGGCTGGCCCCTGCGCTGTCTCGCAGGTTAAAACTCAGGCAACCGACGGCTATGACGCCGTCCAGATCGGTTTCGGCGACATCAAGGCCAAGAACGTGAACAAGCCCATGGCTGGTCACTTCGCCAAGGCTGGCGTCGAGCCTGTCCGCTTCCTTCGTGAGGTCCGCGTCGAGAACGGCGAGGAGCACAAGGTCGGCGAGGTCGTCACCGTCGCTGATTTCGCTGATGTCGAGAAGGTCGACGTCATCGGTACCTCCAAGGGTAAGGGCTTCCAGGGTCGCATTAAGCGCTGGGGTCAGCGCCGCGGTCCTATGACGCATGGTTCTCACTTCCAGCGTCACCCCGGTTCTATCGGTCAGTGCGCCTATCCTGCGCGCGTCCTCAAGGGCGTTAAGATGGCCGGTCACATGGGTAACGAGCGCGTTACCGTCAAGAACCTTTCCGTTGTCCGCATCGATGCCGAGCAGAACCTCATCTTGGTCAAGGGCGCTGTCCCGGGTGCCAAGAATGGTCTCGTCGCCATCCGTATGGCCTAAGGGCCCAGCCCATTTAGCCCAGCGTCATACCAAGGAGAACACTTAAATGGCAAAGTTTGAAGTAAAGAACAGCGAGGGCAAGAAGGTCGCCGAGGCCGAGCTCGCCGCTGAGGTGTACGGCATCGAGCCGAACATCCACGTTATGCACCACATCGTCAAGTGCCAGATGGCCTCTTGGCGTCAGGGCACCCAGTCTGCTAAGGGTCGCTCTGAGGTTTCCGGTGGCGGCAAGAAGCCTTGGCGTCAGAAGGGCACCGGCCGTGCCCGTCAGGGTTCCATCCGTGCTGCCCAGTGGCGTCACGGTGGCGTTGTCTTCGCCCCCAAGCCCCGTTCCTACGCTAAGCGTATGAACAACAAGGAGGTCAAGCTGGCTATGCGCTCCGCGCTGTCCGCCAAGCTGGCCGATGGCGAGCTCGTGCTCGTCGACGACTACGGCTTCGAGAAGCCTTCCACCAAGGCTGCCGTCG
The DNA here is from genome assembly GCA_902494815.1 of uncultured Collinsella sp. Lineage (GTDB taxonomy): Bacteria > Actinomycetota > Coriobacteriia > Coriobacteriales > Coriobacteriaceae > Collinsella. The sequence continues at coordinate 1,450 of CABUVB010000012.1, forward strand.
CCATGCTCAAGGCTCTCGGCCTTGAGGGCAAGCGTCTGACCATCATCGTTCGCGATGAGGACGTCAACGCCTACCTGTCGTTCCGCAACATTCCCAAGACGTTCATCATCACTGCCGACGAGGCCAATACCTACGATCTCGTCAACAACAACGCTGTGCTGATGCCCGCCGACATCGCCGCTCACTTCGGGGAGGTGCTTGCATAAATGACCGCCCACGAGATCATCATCCGTCCGATCGTGTCCGAGCGTTCCTTCTCCGGCATGGAGCTGAACAAGTACACGTTCGAGGTCGCCAAGGATGCTAACAAGTATCAGATCAAGGACGCTGTCGAGGAGATCTTCGGCGTCAAGGTCGTTCGCGTGAACACCCTGACGGTCAAGCCCAAGACCAAGCGCGTGCGCTATGTCGCCGGCAAGACCCGTTCTTGGAAGAAGGCCATCGTCACGCTGGCCGAGGGCGACACCATCGAGGTCTTTGGCAACCAGGCCTAAGACTCGCTGCTGTTGAGTGAGCTCATGCCTCCCAAATGGGGGAGGCGAGAGCTCAAGGTTTCGCGCGTATAAAATGGACACGCCCGGAACCGTGTATACGTCCGGTGTCATCGCACCCGAGGCAGAACCTCGAATCCCTGTCTGCGATGGCTAACGGATTCCTATTGAAAGGGATTGTAATGGCTGTAAAGCACCTTAAGCCGACCTCCGCTGGTAGGCGTTGGCAGACGATCTCCGACTTCTCCGAGATTACCTGCACCAAGCCCGAGAAGTCTCTTCTCGAGCCCCTGCCCAAGAAGGCCGGTCGTAACAACAACGGCCGAATCACCACCCGCCACCAGGGCGGCGGCGTGAAGCGTCGTTACCGCGTGATCGACTTCAAGCGCAACAAGGACGGCGTGCCCGCCAAGGTTGCCACGATCGAGTACGATCCGAACCGTTCCGCTCGCATCGCTCTGCTGCACTACGCTGACGGTGAGAAGCGCTACATCCTGGCCCCCAAGGGCCTCGAGGTCGGTCAGACCATCATGTCCGGTTCTGACGCCGACATCAAGCCGGGCAACGCTCTGCCCCTCGCCGACATCCCCGTCGGTACGCTCATCCACGCCGTCGAGTTCCAGCCGGGCAAGGGCGCTGCTATCGCCCGTTCCGCCGGTAACTCTTGCCAGCTGATGGGTAAGGAGGGCAAGTACGCTATCGTCCGTATGCCTTCCTCCGAGATGCGCCGCATCCTCGTTACCTGCCGCGCCACCGTCGGTGAGGTCGGCAACGCCGATCACTCCAACATCGTCATCGGCAAGGCCGGCCGTAAGCGTCACATGAACGTGCGCCCGACCGTCCGCGGTACCGTCATGAACCCTGTCGACCACCCGCACGGCGGTGGCGAGGGCAAGAACCACACCTCTGGTCGTCCCTCTGTTACCCCCTGGGGTAAGCCGACGAAGGGCCTTCGTACGCGCAAGAAGAAGAAGGTCTCGAACCAGCACATCATTCGTCGCCGTAAGAAGTAATTTCGGATACCGAGTTTTAGGAGAAAGCACTTATGAGCAGAAGTCTCAAAAAGGGCCCGTTCGTGGAGACTCGCCTTCTCTCGCGTATCACCGCGATGAACGAGGCTGGCAAGAAGGACGTCGTGAAGACCTGGTCCCGCGCGTCCACCATCTTCCCCGAGATGGTTGGTCACACCATCGCCGTCCACGACGGCCGCAAGCATGTGCCCGTGTATGTTACCGAGTCCATGGTTGGTCACAAGCTCGGCGAGTTCGCGCCGACTCGTACGTTCCGTGGCCACAAGGCCAAATAGGGGGTTAACCGTAAATGGCAACTAAGTCTATTGAAACTGAGGCCACCGAGGTTCGCGCCGTCGCTAAGTACGTGCGTGTTTCCCCCAGCAAGGCCCGCCTGGTGGTCGATCTGATCCGCCGCAAGCCTGTCGCTCAGGCCTTCGACATCCTCCACTTCTGCGACCGCGCCGTCGCCGTGGATGTCGAGAAGGTTCTCCGTTCCGCCGTTGCGAACGCCGAGAACAACAACGGTCTGCGTGCCGACAACCTGGTTGTCGCCGCTGCCTATGTTGACGAGGGTCCGACGCTTAAGCGCATCCGTCCCCGCGCCAAGGGTTCCGCTTCTCGCATTCTGAAGCGTACTTCCCACATCACCGTCGTCGTTGCTCCTCGAAAGGAGGCGTAAAGCTGTATGGGTCAGAAAGTCTACCCCACCGGCTTCCGTCTTGGCATCACCGAGAACTGGCGCTCCCGCTGGTTCGCAGAGAAGGATTACGCTAAGACCCTCGGTAACGATCTCGAGATCCGCAAGTACCTCGAGAAGCGTCTTTCCCGCGCAGCTGTCTCCCGCGTCGAGATCGAGCGCGCTGGCGACAAGGTGAAGGTCATTATCCTCACCGCTCGCCCCGGCGTTGTCATCGGTAAGAAGGGTGCCGAGATCGATACCCTCCGCACCGAGCTCGAGAAGGTCGCTGGCGTCTCCAAGGGCCAGCTCTCCGTCGACGTTGTCGAGATCAAGCGCCCCGAGCTCGACGCCAACCTCGTTGCTCAGTCTATCGCCGAGCAGCTCGAGGGCCGCGTTGCCTTCCGTCGCGCTATGCGCAAGGCTGTCCAGTCCGCCCGCAAGGCCGGCGCTAAGGGCATCCGTATCCAGTGCTCCGGTCGTCTCGGCGGTGCCGAGATGGGCCGTCGTGAGTGGTACCGCGAGGGTCGCGTGCCTCTGCACACCCTCCGTGCCAAGATCGACTACGGCACGGCTGTCGCCAGCACCACCATGGGCGCTTGCGGCGTGAAGGTCTGGATCTACCTGGGCGAGAAGCTCCCGGGCCAGCCTGTTCCCAACCCTGCACTCGAGGGCTCTTCCCGTCCTCGTCGTCGTAACTCCGAGAGGAGGGGTCAGTAGTGCTTGCCCCTAAGCGTATTCTTCACCGCAAGGTGCAGCGTGGCTCCATGAAGGGCCAGGCCAAGGGTAATACCGAGCTGCATTTCGGCGAGTTTGGTATCCAAGCTCTCGAGGCCCATTGGATCACCAACCGTCAGATCGAGGCCGCTCGTATTGCCATGACCCGCTACATGAAGCGTGGCGGTCGTGTCTACATCACGATCTTCCCCGATAAGCCCATCACCAAGAAGCCTGCTGAGACTCGCATGGGTTCTGGTAAGGGTAACCCCGAGGAGTGGGTGGCCGTCGTCAAGCCCGGCCGCATCATGTTCGAGGTCAAGGGTGTTCCCGAGGAGGTCGCTCGCGAGGCTCTGCGTCTTGCCCAGCACAAGCTCCCCATCAAGACCAAGATTGTGGTTGCCAAGAACGCTGAGCAGCGCATCGAGAAGGAAATGGCTGAGGAGGCCGCTCTCGAGGCCAAGTGGGCTGCTGAGGACGCCGCCGCCGCCAAGGAGGAGAACTAATGAAGCCCGCAGAGATTCGTGAGCTCTCGGACGCTCAGCTCGTTGAGAAGCTGAAGGAAATGCGCGCCGAGCTCTTTAACCTTCGTTTCCAGATGGCCACCAGCCAGCTGGACAACACCGCTCGCGTCAACACCGTGAAGAAGGACATCGCTCGCGTCCTCACGGAGCAGCGCGCCCGTGAGATCGCAGCGGAGAAGTCCGCTGTCGCCGAGTAGGACCTAAGGAGAGAACATGACTGATTCGCGTAACTCGCGTAAGGTCCGTACGGGTGTCGTTACCTCCGTCTCCGGTGCCAAGACCATTGTTGTCACCATCACCGAGCGCAAGCGTCACCCCAAGTACGGCAAGATGATGACCAGCTCCAAGAAGCTGCACGCTCACGACGAGGAGTGCACGGCTGGCGTGGGCGACACCGTCCGCGTTATGGAGACCCGTCCTATGTCCAAGATGAAGCGTTGGCGCCTCATCGAGGTCGTCGAGCGCGCTAAATAAGCAGTCGCTCTTACGACTTGTACGTTTCCGAAGATGTGCGTATGCCTGGCTTGCATACCACAGGCCGTATAAAGGCAGCGCACCTCTCTTCGGTTCTTAGTTCGGAGGAACATCTACCATGATTCAGATGCAAACCATGCTGAACGTCGCCGACAACTCCGGCGCTCGCAAGATTCGCTGCATCAAGGTGCTTGGCGGTTCCAAGCGTCGTTATGCAGGCATCGGCGATATGTTCATCGGTGCTGTCCAGGAGGCTACCCCTGGCGCCAACGTCAAGAAGAAGGACGTTGTCCGTTGCGTCGTCGTTCGCACCGTTAAGGAGATCCGCCGCAAGGATGGCTCCTACATTCGCTTTGACGAGAACGCTTGCGTTGTCGTCAACAACGATGGTTCGCCTGTCGGCACCCGTATTTTCGGGCCTGTCGCTCGCGAGCTTCGTGACAAGAAGTACATGAAGATCGTCTCGCTCGCTCCCGAGACCCTGTAGTTAGGGGAGATATATGTATATCAAGAAGGGCGATAAGGTCCAGGTTCTCTCTGGTAAGGATCGCGGCAAGCAGGGCGTTGTCCTGCGTGCTCTCCCCGCCGAGAACAAGGTCGTTGTCGAGGGCGTTTCGGTCGTCAAGAAGGCCGTCAAGCCCAACGCTGCCAACCAGCAGGGCGGCATCGTTTCGCAGGAGGCTCCTATCGACGCCTCCAACGTCAATCTCGTCTGCCCCGAGTGCGGTAAGGTTACCCGCGTCGGTCACGAGAAGGACGGCAAGAACAAGCTGCGCGTCTGCAAGAAGTGCGGCCACAAGTTCTAAGCTGCCCGCAACATCAAGTTGCTAGCAAAGGCCCGGATGCTACGGCATCCGGGCCTTTTTTGATCCCTTGGGGACGGAGGAAAACGGATCATTACCGTCCGCGGGTACTTATTGGGGACAGACTTAAATGAGTGGTTGCGCGCACGAAAGGCTGGCGTGACAGTCTGTCAGCTTGTGCGTTGTTGCGGACTCGGTGAGGCAACGATTAAAAGGGCAACTGCTGGCTGGCGCAACGCCTAAAATGATCCGTTTTCCTCCGTCCCTAACGGATCATCACAGCTTTTCGCGTAAAAGATGATCTGTATTCCTCCGTCCCCAAGGGATCAGGTGGTGCGCATTAGTGCGTATTTACGTGCGTATGATTGCGTGACAATGCGTGTATATGCGTCGTCTGTTGCAGATTATTGACCATTTACCCGTAATATACGTAGAAGTACGCACATACGCGCGCATTTGTGCGAATATATAGGCGGCAGAAATGCAAGACGTCCCATGATTCAGGAGGCACATATGGCAGATTCCAAGCAGGCTCCACTCGACTCCGCGGCAGCCGCAAAGGCAGCGTTCGCTTCGGTCCAGGACAAGCCATTCCCCGATGATATCTTTACGGCTCCCGAGCTCCGTTGGGCTGTGATCGGGTGCGGCGTTATCGCCAACCAGATGGCCCAGTCTCTTGCTCTTGCCGGCCGCAAGCTTGCGGGCGTCGCCAACCGCACGCTGTCAAAGGCTCAAGCTTTTGCCGAGCAGTATGGCATCGAAAAGGTCTATGACACGGTCGAGGACCTCTATGCCGATCCGAACATTGACGCAGTCTATATCACCACGCCGCACAACACTCATATCACCTACCTGCGAGCCGCTCTGGCAGCTGGTAAGCACGTGCTCTGCGAAAAGGCCATTACCCTCAATTCCGCCGAGCTTGACGAGGCCCGCGCCATTGCCGACGAACATAACGTGGTCCTTATGGACGCCACCACGGTGCTTCACATGCCCTTGTATCAGGAGCTGCGCCGCCGCATGGATGCCGGCGAGTTTCGCCGCATGAACCTCGCCCAACTCAATTTTGGTAGCTACAAGGAGTACGGCGACCTGACCAACCGCTTTTACAATCGCAACCTTGCCGGCGGCGCCATGCTCGACATTGGTGTCTATGCCCTGTCCGTTATGCGCCTCTTTATGGCCAGCCAGCCCGCTGAGGTCGTGTCTCTGGGCAATACCTGCGAGACTGGCGTTGACGTCGCGGGTGGCATTGTCTGCCGTAACGCCGAGCAGCAGCTGGGTGTTGTGAGCCTTACGCTCCACTCCAAGCAGCCCAAGCGCTCTGTCATCAGCTTTGACAAATGCTATATCGAGGTCAACGAGTATCCGCGTGCCGATCACGCGACCATCGTGTGGACTGCGGACGGCCACCGCGAGGAGGTCCACGCCGGCACCGAGGCTTACGCCCTTTGCTATGAGATGGCTGATCTTGAGAAGGCCGTTGCCGGCGACGACTCCAAGCGCGAGCTGCTGGATTATGCTTCTGATGTTATGGAACTTATGACCAAGCTTCGCGCCGATTGGGGTGTCGTGTACCCCGAGGAGGAGTAAGCGATGCTAGCGGAAGATAGGCTCAATGCGATTGTGTCGATGGTGCAGCAGGCTGGCTCGGTTACTGTGCCAGAGCTTGCCGATACCCTGGGCGTGACGGCGTCTACCATTCGGCGCGACCTGCAGACGCTCGACCGAGCGCACCGCATCGCCAAGGTCCACGGCGGAGCGACGAGTCTTGAGCGCGCGCACGTGACGCGTGACCTAACGCTCAATGAGCGCAGCGACCTCCATAACGACGACAAGGAGCGTATCTGCGCCCGTGCGGCGGCGCTTGTGGAGCCCGAGAGCTTTGTATACATCGACTCGGGCTCGACGACGCTCAAGCTCATCGAGCATCTTCCACACCTTGAAGATGTCACCTATGTGACCGATTCCGTGCTCCATGCTCAGCACCTCGCTTTGCGCGGCATGCGCACCGTGGTGTTGGGTGGCGAGCTCAAACCCGAGACCGAGGCGCTCGTTGGCCCCGATGCTTTGGCAACCCTGGACCGTTACAACTTCAATTGTGGCTTTTGGGGTTCTAACGGCATTGCCGCCGAGCAGGGCTTCACGGCACCCGATATCGAGGAAGCGCAAGTAAAGCGTATCTCGATGCGCCATACGGCCAAACGCTTCGTAATCTCGGACGCCAGCAAATTTGGCATGGTGGCGCCCGTCAAGTTCGCAGACTTCCGCGACGCAACGATTATTACCGCGGGCGAGGTCCCCGCCAAGTACCGGGCAATGGACAACGTCATCACGGTCTAACAGCAGGGGGCGGGCTAAGGCCAAAACCACCACAAAGGTGCCTGTCCCCATTGTGGTGGTTAGTAACGAAAACCGAGGAGTTCTCTCAATAGAAAAGCGGCAACGTCCATCATGGGCGTTGCCGCTTTCGTTGTCTGCCGGTTTGTCTAAGTCTGTAACAACTGGACCGTTAAAAGTGGGCTAGGTGTTACAGATTGAGATACTTCCGAACGCGCCGTCTCTTTTTCTCGATCTGTAACATCTGGGACGGATTTTGCCGAGTTACTGTTACAGATCGAGATTTTCCCTTGAGGGGGATTCGAATGTCTCGATCTGTAACAGATAGACCGGAAAATGGGTTCTAACTGTTACAGATCGAGACGTTTTGGGACCGCGGCCGAGTCATTGCGGCAAAACCACCACAAAGGGGCGTGAACCTTTGTGGTGGTTTTGACGTTTGCCCAGATAAAACCTGCCAAAATAAACCTGTCCCTTTTTGGCAGGTTTTAGGGATCCCAGGGGCAGGGGGCTTCGATGTGGATGTGCTCGCCGGTAACGGGATGCGTAAAGGACACGCTGTGGGCGTGGAGCATGAGGCCACAGGGGCGCGGCGTTCCGTACAGGTCGTCGCCAACCAGGGGGTGATGCTCGCTGGCCAGGTGCACGCGAATCTGATGCTTGCGGCCGGTGAGCAGCTCGACATCGATATACGAACGCGTGGGCAGGCCTCGGCGGCTCTTAAGGCGCTTGAGCACCTTGACGCGCGTCTGCGACGGCTTGCCGCTGGCACCAACGCGCATCTTGCGGCTATCGTGGCGGTCGCGGGCGATGGGCTTGTCGATGAGCTTCTCGTTCCAGTCGATCTTGCCCTCGGCCAGCGCCAGATAGTGCTTTTCGAATGCGTGGTCGATCACCATCTGATCAAAGGCGGGCTGCGTCTGCTTGTCGAGCGAGAACAGCACCACGCCGGTGGTGTTGCGGTCCAAGCGGTTGAGCGGCTGCATGTCAGTCGCGGCAAAGCCGTCGCCCATGGCCAGCAGCAGATCGCTGGCGTAGTCGGTAAGCGTGCGCTCGCCGGTGCCGTCGCCGTGGACGATCATGCCGGCGGGCTTGTCGATGGCCATGAGCCAGGCATCGCAGTAGAGGACTTGAGGTTCTTCGTTCACGTGTAAGCCTTTCGGTTAACTGATTCCCACAAACATGCAGCCTGAGGTCGCCCCGCGTAGACGGGCGGCGGGCTTGCGGCCGGCCTGCGCTGCTTCGACGGCGCGGCGGACGCGGGCGACGGCACGACCCACCTCATCCGCCTCGAGCAGCGTTCCGTCCACCATGAGACGACGCACGCCGGCGTCGAGCAGCTGTGGTACCTGTGGCGTAAGGTCGATGGGGTAGGCGTCGTACAAGCGAGAGCGGCCATGGATGTCGGTGCGGACGGGCATGACCTTTCCGTCGATATTCTTGAGCGAGAGCTTACGGGCACGCAGGCGGCAGCTGGCACAATCGTGGATGCAGCCATTGGCAACCTGCAGAATGCAATGCTCGCTTGTCATGACGCGCGGGCGGCCAAAGACGGTGATGCCCAGAGCAGCGGGCGCGGCGGCGCCGAGCGAGACAATCTCGTCGAGCGTGATTTCGGGCGAGAGCCAAAACGCACCGGCGCCGCGCTCGGCAAGCGCCTCCATGCAGGGCGTGTTGTGCACCGGCAGGCAAGAGCGAATCTCGGCTGTGGCGCCGGCCTGCGCGGCTACGGCGAGCTCGGAGATATTGCCGACGGCGACGGTGGCTCCAGCATTGATCCAGGGATCGACGCGCTCGTGGTCGACGGCGCGGCAGACCTCGTCGAGTACGGGCACGATACCCTGCTCAAATGCATCGGCGGGGGAGAGCTCGGCCGCATCGAGCGCGTCGGTGGTCATGTAGATGCGCGTTGCACCCTCCACGCGCGCTGCCTCGGCGGCTTCGAGCGAGGTGACGGTGGCGCAGATCTGCGACTCATCGCGGTAGTGCTCGGGCGCGGGGCGGGAATCACTGGTTACAATCGCCGGCAACTCGAGCGTTTTCGCGCGCTCCTCGTACGGCGCCAGAATGGCCTCCTCCAGCGCCTTGCAGGCGGCGGCGCGCACCTTGTGCACGGCGGAGAAGCCCATACCGCAGCCGGCGTCGAGCGAAATGTCAAAGCTCGCTGCCTCAAAGGGCGAAGAGCCCATGCGGCCCACATGCTCAACCAGGTCTGCCGCCTCGACGGCGCGGGTCTTGGCGGCCTCGACGGTGAAGCCCGTGGCGGTGGCGATGAGCGCGGGGTTGTCACAGCAGGTGAGTGTGACAGTAAACGGCTCGCCCAGACGCGCCACGACGGACACATCAACAGCTCGGCGGCGCAGCACATCGCGCTTGAGCGCGGCGCCGGCGGCGTCAATGGCGCGCTGGCTGCGGATGACGCGCACGCGGCAGCCCTCGGGCATGCTGCGGGGCACGCGGCACTCGATGATGTCGCCCGCGGCGGCATCATCTGCGGCAATGGTGGTCAGGAACTGGTCAAACTCGTTATCGTGGCGAAGTTCCAACAAGTCGCCCTTGCCAACGGGCTCAAACAGCTCAATGCGGGCGATGGCGGCGCGGCGACGGCGGTCGTCGGGCTTGAGGCCGCGCACATCGCGGTTGGCCGGGCGGCTGCCCAGCACCGTGCCCACGATCTGGCCGCGGTTGTTGGAACGCTCATAGCTCATCATCTCGTCGCCCGAGGTGCCGTCCTGATAGGCGTGCGTAAAGTCGCGGTTGAAGCAGCGCTTGAGCTGACGCTGGCGGGCGGCTTCCTCGTCCTTGGCAACGGTGGCTCCGGATAGCATGTCGTCAATTTCGTGACGATACACATCAACGATGGAGTACACGTAATCGGGCGCCTTCATACGGCCCTCGAGCTTGAGCGATGCGGCGCCGGCATCATACAGACGGCGAACAAGCTGCGAAGTGTTGGTGTCGCGCGGGCATAGCGCGCGCTCGCGGCCGGCAGGGGAGAGCGTGCGGCCGTTCTCGTCGATCAGCTCGTAGGGCAGGCGACAGGGCTGGGCGCACATGCCGCGGTTGGCCGAGCGGCCCGCCATGGCAAAGCTCGACAGCAGGCACAGGCCCGAGTAGCAAAAGCAGATGGCGCCATGGCTAAAGACCTCAAGGTCCACATCGGGCGCGGCATCGTGAATGGCGGCAATCTCGTCGATGGAAAGCTCGCGCGAGAGGGTCACGCGGTCGGCGCCCTGCTCGCGGCACCAAAGGGTTCCGCGGTCGTCGTGGATGTTCGCCTGGGTCGAGATATGCGTCTCGATGTCGGGCATCGTGCGCTTGACCTCAAAGAACAGGCCCCAGTCCTGGATGATGAAGGCGTCGGCGCCCAGCGTGGAGCAGCGATGGATGAGTTGCAGCGCATCGCCCATCTCGGACTGCTTGATGACGATGTTGACCGTGACGTAGACGCGCGACCCGGCCAGGTGTGCAGCACGGCAGGCCTGCTCAAAGGCCTCGTCGGTAAAATTCGTTGCCTTGCGGCGGGCGTTGAAGCTACCCATGCCGCAATAGATGGCGTCTGCCCCGGCGGCGAGTGCGGCGGCAAAGGGCTCCGGGCCTCCGGCGGGCGCCAAGAGCTCGGGTCTGCGGTTGGTGGTTCGACTGGCGGTTGCGGTCATATCCTGCCTTTCAAAATGCTCAGATACTCAAAAGTATAGTGGTGCTGTTGCGGTGGACGAGCCCTGTGGCCCAAGCAGGATAAAGTCTTCAGCAGCCCTTGCAGCAAAAATGATCCGTTTCCCTCCGTCCCCTATGAATCACCTGATCCGATGGGAACGGAGGGAAACAGATCATTTTGAGCTTCACCGTCCGTTCGTGCCGTTCAGCGGCCGACAGGCGCCGTTGGGCGATAAAATATTCTCGCAGGGTGATAATAATCTTGCATCGCGCGGAAACCTTGGGTACTATCCCAAATCAAGCGCGGTGTTCAGACCGAATTGTGCCTCCCGGTGTGAACGCCGCGCTCACGCTCTCTATCTGATCGTAAGGAGAAAACCATGAGCAAGACCGTCGTGTCTTCCGATAACGCACCCGCAGCCATCGGCCCGTATTCCCCCGGCATCCAGACCGGCAACATGGTGTTCCTGTCCGGCCAGCTGGGCATCGACCCCGCAACCGGCAAGATGCCCGAGGGCGTCGAGGCCCAGGCCAAGCAGTCCCTTGCTAACGTCGAGGCTTTGCTGACCGCTGCCGGCGCCACCTTTGCCGATGTCGTCAAGACCACGGTCTACCTGGCCGACATCGCCGACTTCGCTGCCGTGAACGAGATCTACGCTTCCAAGTTCGAGGCTCCGTTCCCCGCGCGCAGCGCTTTCCAGGTTGCCGCCCTTCCGGCCGGCGGTCTGGTTGAGATCGAGGTCGTCGCCGCTCTCTAAGACGTTGGCGAAAACAAAACATGACATGCAAAAAGACCCTGCAGTGCGTGTGAACTGCAGGGTCTTTTGTCACGTGACGGATCGCTTGTGGAGCCACCAAGGGCAGTCCTTTTGGGACGGGGCCATTTTAGCTACCCCTATATGCAGGATTGATTTTACTTGCGGCTCATCGAAATCGTGGGCAGAGGGAGGGTAGCTAAAATAGCCCCGTCCCAAAAGGACTGCCCGCGCTTCATTTTGCTCGTTAGCCTTCCTTCCGAACTTTTTGCAGGTAGCGGTAGACGCTGGGCTCCGAGATGCCCAGCGCGGTGGCGGCGCAGGCCACGGCGCCCTTGAGCATGAACACCCCGTTGCCGTTGAGGTGGCGAATGACGTCCACGCGGTCGCTCTGACCAAGCGACGCTACATCCAGCCCGCGCGCGCTCAGTAACTCGGAAATACTGCGGTCGATGAGCTCCTGCGTAGACTCCGAAAGGCTTTCGACCTCGATAGACGCGGGCTCTGCCTGCCTAGGCGCAGCGTCGAAGCACGCCATGAGCTGCTGCGCCATGGCGTTGATGGAACGGACCGTGGAAAGATCGGTGTTGACGCAGAGCATACCGACAATCTCGTCATTCTCGCGGATAAAGTACGTCGCCGACTCCAACGTCTTGCCACCGGCACCGCGCCCCTCGTAGCCCGTAATAAACGGCAGGTCGCGATACTTGGCGTCGTGCATGATCTTGAGTGCCAGGTCGGTGGCGGGACCGCCGACCTTGCGGCCGCTCACGATGCCGTTGCGAATATCGACGATGGCGTGGTCGGGATCCGAGAAATCGTGCAGGACGATCTCGCTGTTCTTACCGAGTACCTGCTCCAGGAAATCGACCATCGGCAAAAAGCGACGTACGGTCTCGTTCACGGGCAACTCCTTTGGGTTCTATCGAAGTGTTCATAACAATTTTTTATCATGGTAACACGCTGCTCATCATCTCGTATATCCGCAGGTACATTGCGTAATACAGACGAACGGTAGAAATTTGGCGGTAAACGGTCGACCAAAAGAAAAGTTAGATGTTATTTTGAACAGACACATTCCTGACCTGCGGAAATGCGTTATCTCAGCTGAAGAATAGTCTGATAACAAAAAATTATTATTGAGAATGAGAATCATCTTTAATACGATATGCAACGAAGGCACAACCTCAACCCCGCACTGCGTCACAATAGAGCGTTAGATGCGAAAACAACTATTTCGAGGATTGGTGGTCAAATGACCCAGGAGACGGTTAAGAACGGCACTGAAGCCCTGTTCACTCGTGAAGGCATGCCTCCCGTTAAGGAAATGATCCCGTGTGCCCTTCAGCACGTACTGGCTTCGTTTGCCGGTATCATCACCCCGGCTGTCATCATGGCCGGCGTCTACGGCTTTAATAGCCAGCAGAGCACCGACATCATCCAGGTCGCGCTCATTCTTTCGGCAATCGACACGGCCCTTCAGGCCTTCGCTCCCTTCCGTCGTATCGGCGGCGGCCTGCCCATCGTCATGGGCGTTTCGTTCGCGTTCCTCCCGGCCCTGCAGGCCATGGGCGCCTCGGGCTTTAGCTTTGGCGCGCTGCTGGGCGGCGAGATCGTCGGCGGTGCCGTTGCTGTCCTCTTTGGTCTGGCCTACAGCAAGATCAAGTGGCTGTTCCCGCCCGTCGTGACCGGTACGGTCATCTTCTCCATTGGCGTCTCTCTCTATCCCACGGCCGTCAAGTACATGGCCGGTGGCATGGGCACGCCGCTGTGGGGTACCCCGCAGGCATGGTGCGTCGCTCTTATCACCTTCGCCGTGGTCTTCGCACTCGCCAACTTTGGCAAGGGCACGCTCAAGCTGGGATCCGTGTTCTTTGGCATGATCGTTGGCATGATCGTTTCGATCCCCTTTGGCATGATCGACTTCTCCAGCGTCGCCACCGCTCAGGTCTTCGCTCTTCCCAAGCTCATGCCCTACGCGCTCGAGTTTGATCCCGAGGTCTGCATTACCCTCGCCGTCGTGTTCCCCATGGTTGCCATCCAGGTTATCGGCGACGTCTCCGCTGCCTGCCTGGGCTCCATCGACCGTATGCCCACCGAGCGCGAGCTCTCCGGCGCTATTGTGTCCCAGGGCCTCACCTCTATGGTCGGCGGCCTGCTGGGCGGTCTTCCCACCAGCGCCCTTGGCCAGAACGTGGGCATCATCTGCTCCAACAAGGTCGTCAACAAGTGGGTCTTTGTGATCATCGCGGCCGTCTTTGCCATCGCCGGTCTGTTCCCGCAGCTCTCTGCCGTGCTCTCCGCCATCCCGCAGCCTGTCATCGGCGGCGCGACCGTCGGCGTCTTTGGCACCATCACCATGAACGGCGTGCGCATGTTCACCCGCGAGGGCCTCACGCAGCGCACCACCACCATCGTCGGCACCTCCGTCGTCTTTGGCCTGGGTATCTGGATGGCCAGCGGCTGCCTTGCCGGCGAGGGTATGCCCACCTGGGTGTCCACCGTCATCGGCTCCAACGCCGTGACCCCCACCGCCATCATGGCCATTGTCCTTAACCTGATCCTTCCGCAGACGCCGGTCGTGGCTCAGCACATCGATGCCGCCAAGGATGCCGCCGTGGATCTGGTCTTGCCCGAGAGCAAGAAGTAACCAATTCGGTGCTATTCGTCGGCGGACGCATCGCCTCGTCCGCCGACGCCATGCGGCGCCAAGCCGCACTTCAAAGGGCTTGTCCCTTTGGTGAAGCGTTGACGGGAGAGGGCCCGTTTCCGGTGTAGGCCGGCGCTTCGCACTTCCGCCATGTCAGAGGTGTCAAACCCCGCCCCTGATGTTGAAGGGAGCATTTATGCTTCTGGTCGCTAACGGTTCCGTCTTTACCCGCAACGCTCAGACTCCGTTCATTCCCAACGGTGCGGTCGCTATTGACGGAGATACGATCGTCGAAGTGGGCCCCGAGCGCGAGCTCAAGGCCAAGTACCCGAATGCCGAGTACGTCGACGCCCGGGGCAACCTCATCATGCCCGGACTCATCAACTGCCACACCCACATCTACTCGGGTCTGGCCCGCGGCCTTGCCATTAAGGGCTGCAACCCCACCAACTTCCTGGAAAATCTTGAGCAGCAGTGGTGGAAGATCGACGACAACCTGACGCTCGACGGCACCAAGGCAAGCGCCTATGCCACGATTCTGGACTCCATCCGCGATGGCGTCACCACGATTTTCGATCACCATGCAAGCTTCTGCGAGATTCCGGGTAGCCTCTTTACCATTAAGGACGCCGCTCAGGAGCTGGGCATGCGTTCGTGCCTGTGCTACGAGGTTTCCGACCGCCGTGGTCAGGAAAAGTGCGACCAGGCTATTGCCGAGAACGCCGAGTTTGCCCAGTGGGCCGCCAAGGAGCGTCGCGATAACGATAACCACATGATCGCCGCCATGTTTGGCGGTCACGCCACCTTTACGTTGTCGGACGAGACCATGGATAAGATGGCCGAGGCCAACAACGGCCTGACCGGCTTCCACATCCATGTGTGCGAGGGCATGAACGACGTGTGGGACTCCCGCCTCAACCGCGGTGGCATCAGTCCCGTCGAGCGCCTGCTGCAGCACAACCTGCTCGGTCCCGACACCATGCTCGGCCACTGCATCCATGTGACGCCCGCCGAGATGGATATCGTCAAGGAGTCCGGTACCTGGCTGGTCAACAACCCCGAATCCAATATGGGAAACGCCGTGGGCTGCGCCCCCGTGCTCGAGTTCTTCCGCCGCGGTATCCCCGTGTGCATGGGCACCGACGCCTACACCCACGATATGCTCGAGAGTCTCAAGGTCTTCCTGATCATTCAGCGCCACAACGCCGCCATGCCCAACGTGGGCTGGTGCGAGGCCATGACGATGCTGTTCGAAAACAACGCCAAGATGGCCAGCAAGTACTTCGATCGCAAGCTCGGCGTGCTCGAGGCCGGCGCTGCCGCCGACGTCATCGTCATGGACTACAAGCCCTTTACGCCACTGAGCGAGGAGAACATCGACGGCCACATGCTCTTTGGCATGATGGGCAAAAACTGCCGCACCACCATCATCAACGGCCGCGTCCTGTACAAGGATCGCGAGTTCGTCGGTATCGATGAGGACAAGATCAACGCGTGGACCATGGCTGAGTCCAAGAAGCTCTGGAGCACGCTCAACGATCGCACCTACTAATTCACAAGTAGATTCACGCGCGTCGGATGTTTCGCCGCATCGGACGCGCGTATAGGCGACCTCCGCGGGGTCGCCGGCGCTGTGCTAGCGCTACACCGTATTTGCGCCCGCCGCGCGGTCTCGCCGGGCGTTACAGAGAGGAGCTCATTATGAGCGACATCATGAGGCCGATCCCGTTTTCGCAGCTGATGAACTGGATCATCGAGGAGCACAAGACTCAGGGCGCCATCTTTGGCGTGCGCAAGATGGTCACGACCAACCAGGAGGGCGCGCTTCCCATTTTTGACGAGCGCATCGAGACCCCGTTTGGCCCGGCCGCCGGTCCCAATACGCAGCTTGCCCAGAACATCGTGGCATCCTACGTGTCCGGTTCCCGCTTCTTTGAGCTTAAGACCGTTCAGGTGATGGACGGCGAGGAGCTCTCCAAGTGCGTGAACAAGCCCTGCATCGTGGCGCAGGACGAGTGCTACAACTGCGAGTGGTCGACCGAGCTCGAGGTTCCGCAGGCTTTTGCCGAGTACGTGAAGGCATGGTTCGCCTGCCACCTGATCGCTCGCGAGTACGGCCTGGGCAGCCCGGATGGCTTTGTCTTTAACATGTCCGTGGGCTATGACCTGGAGGGCATCAAGAGCCCCAAGGTCGATGCGTACATTGAGGGCATGAAGGACGCCAGCGGCTCTGACGTCTGGAACGAGTGCCGTGCCTGGGCGCTCGCCAACCTGGATAAGTTTGAGCATGTCGACGCCGCGTTTGTCGAGTCCATCCCGGCACGCGTCTCCAACTCCATCACCGAGTCCACCCTGCACGGCTGCCCGCCGGCGGAGATCGAGCGCATCGCGACCTATCTGATCACCGAGAAGGGCCTCAACACCTACATCAAGTGCAACCCCACGCTGCTGGGCTATGAGTTTGCCCGCCAGCGTCTGAACGAGCTGGGCTTTGACTACATCGTCTTCGACGATACGCACTTCCGCGAGGATCTGCAGTGGGCCGATGCCGTGCCTATGTTCGAGCGCCTGATTGCCCTGTGCGCCGAGCGCGGCCTGGAATTTGGCGTCAAGCTGACCAACACGTTCCCCGTCGACGTGACGAGAAACGAACTGCCCTCCACCGAGATGTACATGTCCGGCCGTTCGCTGTTCTCGCTGACCATCGAGGCCGCCCGCCGCATTACCGAGCAGTTCGATGGCAAGCTGCGCATCAGCTACTCCGGCGGTGCCACGGTCTACAACATCCGCGCCCTGTACGATGCCGGTATTTGGCCCGTCACCCTGGCGACCGACGTGCTCAAGCCCGGTGGCTACGAGCGCTTTAGCCAGATGGCCGGCGAGTTTACCGACCTGGATGGCAAGCCGTTCGCGGGCGTCTCGCTCGAGGCCGTGACCGCAATCCAGACCGACTCGCTCACCAACCCGCTCTACAAGAAGCCGCTGCGCCCGCTGCCCGATCGCAAGGTCGCCGGCAAGAGCCCGCTTTCCGACTGCTTTACCACGCCGTGCCGCACGAGCTGCCCCATCCAGCAGGATATTCCCGCCTATCTGGCGGCTGTTGACGAGGGCCGCTACGAGGACGCGCTCAACATCATCATCGAGCGCAACGCCCTGCCGTTCATTACCGGCACCATCTGCCCGCATCCCTGCGGCCGTGCCTGCGAGCGTGCGTTCTACGAGCCCGAGGGCGCCCAGATCCGCGCCAGCAAGCTCAAGGCCGCCCGCGAGGCCATGACCGCCGTGCTGCCCAAGCTACGCGCCCAGGCCATCGCAAACGACGGCGAGCGCAACGTTGCCGTTATCGGCGGCGGCCCGGCCGGCCTGGCGACGGCGTTCTTCCTGACGCGCGCCGGCGTGCCCGTCACCATCTTTGAGGCTCGCGATTCGCTCGGCGGCGTGGTCCGTCACGTGATTCCTGAGTTCCGCATTGCGAGCGACGATATCTCCCACGATGCCGAGCTCTGCCTGGCCTTTGGTGCCAAGGTGCAGCTCAATGCCCGCGTGGAGTCCATTGACGAGCTCAAGGCCCAGGGCTTCACCGACGTGGTCGTGGCCACCGGTGCCTGGATGCCCGGCTCTGCGGGTTTGGGCGAGGGTGCCGAGCTCGACGTGCTGGAGTTCCTCGAGGCCGCCAAGAAGGGCGAGAAGCTCGAGCTGGGCGAGGACGTCGTGGTCATCGGCGCCGGCAACACCGCCATGGATGCTGCCCGCGTGGCCAAGCGCCTGGCTGGTGTGAAGAACGTGCGCCTGGTGTATCGCCGCACCAAGAAGCAGATGCCTGCCGACGAGGAAGAGCTCGATCTTGCTCTTGCCGACGGCGTTGAGTTCTGCGAGCTGCTGGCGCCCAAGGCACTCAACGGCGCCGTGCTGACCTGCGATGTTATGGAGCTCGGCGAGCCGGATGCAAGCGGCCGTCGCAGCCCCGTCGCCACGGGCGAGACCGTCGAGCTTTCCGCCACCACGGTGATCTGCGCCGTGGGCGAGGGCATCGACGCCAGCCTGTACGATGCCGCGGGCGTCGAGCACGACCGTCGCGGCCGCCTTGCCGCCACCTCCACCGGCGTCGAGGGCGTCTGGGCTGCGGGCGACTGTCGCCGCGGTCCGGCTACCGTGGTCGAGGCCATTGCCGACGCCGCCGAAGTCGCCCGCGCCATCGCCGGCGTGGACTTTAACAAGTACGCCGACTGCAACGAGCAGGCCGGTCGCGAGGACACCTGCTACGAGCGTAAGGGGTCGCTGTGCCGTGACAAGCGCAACTGCACCAAGATCCGCTGCCTGGGCTGCGGCTCGGTGTGCGAGGTCTGCTGCGACGTGTGCCCCAACCGCGCCAACGTGGCAATTAAGGTGCCGGGCCTGGCCAAGCATCAGGTCGTCCATGTCGACGGCATGTGCAACGAGTGCGGCAACTGCGCCGTGTTCTGCCCTTACCAGGAGGGTCGTCCCTACAAGGACAAGCTCACCCTGTTCTGGAGCGAGGAGGACATGGAGAACTCCGAGAACGAGGGCTTCCTGGCCGTGGACGAGGATCACTTTAA
>CABUVB010000013.1 GCA_902494815.1 uncultured Collinsella sp.
TCGTGGTACCATGGTTCATATAGTTGTTTAAACGACTAAGGGAGCAACATTATGGAAGAGGCCTATCGTCAAGCACGCAAGCGCGGCGAGCAAGGACGTCGACGCGCCATTAGCCAAAGCGAGCATCCATACCTTACGGACCTCGATAGCTTGGTTGCTCAGCTCCCCTTAGGTCAGCGAGAGAATGTCGGCCTGCGGGATATTCCGCTCGAAATGGTCGTCGGCACGGTCACCAAGGGCCGTCAGTCCGCCTTTTCGTGTAACTTTATGCCCCTGCTTCCGTTTAGCACCGAGTTCGCCCGCAAGTGGTCCAACCTCTACGACATCCAGGTGACCGAGGGCTATCGCGACCCCGTCATCGTCACCGAGTTCATGCATCGGTTCTATGTCCAAGAAGGCAACAAACGCGTCAGTGTCCTCAAATTCCTAGACGCCCCGACGGTTTCGGCCAAGGTCACCCGTCTCTACCCCGGCACATGGGATTCCCTCGAAAGCCGCCTGTACGGCGAGTTCTGCGCGTTTTGGCGCGTCTGCCCCCTATACGAGATCGAGTTCTCGCGTGAGGGAAGCTACGAAACGCTCGCGAAGATGCTCGGTCAGAACCTTATCGAAAAATGGCCGCAGATAAAGGTCGACTACCTGCGCCACACTTTCCTGCTCTTTAAGCGTGCCTACCTTCGCGCAGGTGGCGATCACCTGGACATTACGCCCGCCGACGCCATGCTCGTCTACCTCAATGTGTACAACCAGGACCGCCTGCTGGATACGCCGACGGATATCGTCGTAAACCGCCTGTGCAAGATCTGGCGCGAGCTGGTCATTGCCGGAAAAAATGACGAGGACAAGGTCGATCTTGTCGAAGCACCGAGCGTCGACGAGAAGGAGACGCCCGCCAAGTCCACCTCTGGCGTGCTCAACTTCTTTATGGGCAAGACCGTCTACTCGACGGCCAACCCCCTGCGCATCGCCTTTATCCATGAGTTCCCCTGTGCGACGTCGAGCTGGGACAGCCTGCACGACCAAGGGCGTCAGTATCTCGATGAGCACTTTGACGGTATCGTGCGCACCGAGGCGTTCGAGGACTGTCACGATCCGGACATGTTCTACGCCGCCGTGGAAACGGCTGTCAAACATGGGGCAAACGCCATCTTCTCGACCTCGCACCGCCTGATGGAATACACGCTCAGGGCTGCCGTTGAGTATCCCCGGGTTCGGTTCCTCAACTGCTCTATCGGCCTTCCCCATCAAAGCGTCCGTTCGTACTTTGGCAAGATGTACGAGGCCAAGTTCCTCCTGGGCGCCCTTGCCGCCAGCATGGCGGACAACCACCGCATCGGCTACCACGCGTCGGTCTTCGCCTCGGGCGCACTCAGCGAGATCAACGCCTTTGCGATTGGCGCCTCGCTGCTCGACCCGCGCGCGCAGGTCATCCTCACCTGGGGCGATGTTCCCGCCGGTGGTCTTGCCGAAGCCATGTGCCGCGAAGGCGTAAGCGTCATGACCGGCGCTGACATGTCAAAGTCGCTCGAAGACCCAACGGCCTACGGGCTTCACCGCTTGGTCGACGGCAAAGTCACCGGCATCGCCATGCCCGTATGGAACTGGGGCCGTTACTACGAGCTCATCGTTCGCAGCCTTCTGCACGGCACGTGGGACGAGACCAGCGACGACAACCAAGTGCGTGCCGTCAACTACTGGTACGGCATGAGCTCCGGCGTTATCGACATCCGTTACGCTCCGGGCCTACCCTACCAGACGCGCAAACTCGTGCAGTTGCTCCGCAACGGCATTGTTGAGGGATCCATCAACCCCTTTGGCGGCGAGCTCCATAGCCAGAACGGCGTGGTACAGATCGAAGGCTTCCCTCCGCTGCCGAGCACGCAGATTGTCGAGATGAATTGGCTGGCGGACAACGTGGTAGGCACCATTCCGCAGCTCGACGATGAGCCGAAAGTCCCTGCCCTATGAAAATCCTTGCCGTAGCCGATACCGAAGAACGATGCCTTTGGGAGTGCTTTCGCAAGGAACGCTTTGAGGGAGTCGACCTGATTTTGTCCGCCGGCGATCTGGACCCGGACTATCTTGAGTTTTTGGTCACGGTCATCAACAAACCGCTCATCTACGTGCGCGGCAATCACGATGACCGCTACGCACGTCATGCACCGGGTGGATGTATCTGCGTAGAGGACAGCGTGTACACGTACCGAGGGATTCGCATTGCAGGCCTTGGCGGGTCCATGCGTTATCGCGACGGCGCCAACATGTACACCGAACGCGAGATGTCCAAGCGCATGCGTAAGCTGTCGCGTAAGGTTAGGATGGTCGGCGGGTGCGACATTCTGCTTACCCATGCACCCGCCGCCGGTATGGGTGATCTGGACGATCTGCCGCATCGAGGGTTCGAGTGCTTTAACACAGCACTCGAATCCTGGAATCCCGACTACATGGTGCACGGGCATGTGCACCAAAGCTACGGCTACGATTTTCAGCGCGAGCGGCAGCATGTGTGTGGAACGACGATCATCAACGCCTGCGGCTATACGCAGTTTGAGCTCGACCAGACGCACTACCCCATCCGCGGATGGCAAGCAGCTTGGCTCAACTCACAAACCATGCGCCGCGAGCTCAAACGCCACGAAGCCATCGAGTCCTCAACAGCCAGAACACCCTGGTAACCATCACAAAGAGGACACTGTCCCCTTTGTGATGGTTTTGACGCGATAGCAAGAAACCCGGTCCTGCACAAGGCAGAACCGGGTTTCTTTAGCAATGCTTGCTGTACTCAGGCAGTAACTAGCAGTTACTCAGCCAGGAAGTCACGCTGAACAGCGGGATCGACCTTGACGCCAGGGCCCATGGTGGAAGACACGGAGATGGACTTGACGTACTTGCCCTTAGCAGAAGAGGGCTTGACGCGCAGGATCTCGGTGTACAGGGCAGCGTAGTTCTCAACGAGCTGCTGCTCGGAGAAGGACTTCTTGCCCAGGGGCACGTGGCAGATGCCGTAGCGGTCGGCGCGGTACTCAACGCGGCCAGCCTTGAGCTCGGAGACCATCTTGGCGACGTCCATGGTCACGGTGCCGAGCTTGGGGTTCGGCATGAGGCCACGGGGACCAAGAATCTTACCGATGCGGCCAACCTTGGCCATCATGTTCGGCGTAGCGATAGCGGCGTCGAAGTTGATCTCGCCCTTCTGAATCTGGGCGACGAGCTCGTCGGAACCGATGATGTCGGCGCCGGCAGCCTCGGCCTCGCGAGCCTTCTCGCCCTCGGCGAAGACGGCAACACGAACGGTCTTGCCGGTGCCGTGGGGCAGGGAAATGGAACCACGGATGTTCTGGTCAGCCTTACGAGTATCGATGCCCAGACGGAAGTGGGCCTCGACGGTCTCGTCGAACTTGGCGGTGTCGATCTCCTTGATGAGCTTGGCAGCCTGAAGGGGGGTGTAGAGCGTGGCGCGGTCGATCTTCTCGGCAGCGGCGTTATAGCTCTTACCATGCTTAGCCATGTGCATTACCTCCTGTGGTTAAACGGGCGTGAGCCCTCCCACATCGTATCGTGTGCCCTATTGCACACATTTAACGGGCGCCCCGGTCGGAGCACCCGCCGTTACCATAAGAAATCGCTACTCAGCGATGGTGACGCCCATGGAACGGGCGGTACCGGCGATGATCTTCTTGGCGGCGTCAATGTCGTTGGCATTGAGGTCCGGCATCTTGATCTCGGCGATCTTGGTGAGCTGCTCCTGGGAGAGCTGACCAACCTTGTCGGCCTGGGGCTTAGCGGAACCAGACTTGAGGTTCAGCTCCTTCTTGATGAGGTGAGCCGCCGGCGGGGTCTTGGTGATGAAGGAGAAGGACTTGTCCTCGTAGACAGAGATCTCAACGGGGATGATGTCGCCCTTCTTGTCCTGCGTCTCGGCGTTAAAGGCCTGGCAGAACTGCATGATGTTCACGCCAGCAGCGCCCAGGGCGGGGCCGACGGGAGGAGCGGGGTTAGCTGCACCAGCAGGAATCTGGAGCTTAATGACGTTGGCAACCTTCTTCTCAGCCATGGTCATTCCTTTCGAATCACGAGTGTGAAGTACTTGCTATATCGTAAGCACGCACGTGTTAGAAGCACTCCTGAGATGAGCAGTCACAGAAGAAGCACGCTCGCGCGAACGGACGAAAACTTAAGCGATGACAGCGACCTGGTTAAAGTCGAGCTCGACCGGCGTCTCGCGGCCAAAGATCATCAGCGTGACCTTGAGCTTGCCAGCCTCGGTGTTAACCTCGGAGACCTTGCCATCAAAGTCGGTAAGCGGGCCATCGGTGACGCGGACGGACGTACCGACCTCAATATCAACCGAGGTGCGCTTGGGCGAATCGCCCTTACCGGGACGACGAGTCATCTTATTGTACTCTTCGCGGGAAAGCGGAGCGGGCTTGCCGTTGCCGCCTAGGAAACCGGTGACGCCAGGCGTGTTACGAACACACGTCCAAGCATCGTCATCCATCTCCATGCGGACCAGGACATAACCCGGGAAAATCTTGGAATCCTTGGTCTCGCGCTTGCCACCCTCTTTAATCTCGGTGACGCGCTCCATAGGAATCTCGATATCAAAGATACGGTCCTGCATGCCCATGGTCTCGATGCGATGCTCGAGATCGGACTTAACGCGGTTCTCGTATCCAGAGTAAGTGTGAACGACGTACCAACGCTTAGACATGGTTTAGCCCCTCAATCCAGAGAACAGAGCAAGAGCCTCGCCAAAGCCAGCATCGAGCAGAGCGATGACGACGCCGACGACGACCAGAGAAGCGCAGACGACGACCGAGTAGTTCACGAGCTCCTTCTTATCGGGCCACGTGACACGCTTCATCTCGGACTTGACCGAAGCGAAATACTTCTTGGTGCGGGCGAAGAAACCAGGCTTCTCGTTCTTCTTGGACTTCGCAGCCTTCTCGTTCTTCTTGGCAACGGCCTTCTTGGCCTCAACCTTGGAGTTGGCGGCAGCTTTGTTGGCAGGTGCCGGCTGCTGAGCCTTCTTCTTGTTCTTCTTGTTGGCCATTTGGGTTACCTCCGCGCAATGCGCTTATACATGAGTAAACCGTAAGCCCCCAAGTGGGAGCTTACGGAATAATGACTGGCACGCCAGGAAGGACTCGAACCCTCAACACTCGGTTTTGGAGACCGATGCTCTACCAATTGAACTACTGGCGTATGTGACTAGAGACTAGCGAGTCTCTTTGTGCAGCGTGTGGTGACGGCACCAGGGGCAATACTTCTTGATCTCCATACGATCAGGCATGGTCGACTTGTTCTTGGTGGTCGTATAGTTGCGGCGCTTGCACTCAGTGCACGCAAGAGTAACTAGAGTACGCATGTATCCTGAACCTTTCATTTCCGCCCCGTACGGGCACGAGTTGTTACTTTATCAGCTCCACGTAAGTGCTGTCAATGAAAACCTCGAGTCAATTGGTTCTCGGTGGATCCATTCATATTTGGAACACATCAATGAAGCCATCGAGATCTAATCGACGATGCATCCAGGACCATTATCGATCCTCTCGACACCAGCAACGGCTCAATATCCATTGCAGAAAAGAACCCGGCACCCATATAAGTGCCGGGTTCTCTAAGTCAGCTATATCAAAGAGCTAATTTACTCAATGATCGTGGAGACGATGCCAGAACCGACGGTGTGGCCACCCTCGCGGATAGCGAAGCGCAGGCCCTCCTCCATGGCGATCGGGTGGATGAGGTCGCCCTCGATGGTGATGTGGTCACCAGGCATAGCCATCTCGGTGCCCTCGGGGAGCTTGACCGTACCGGTAACGTCGGTGGTACGGAAGTAGAACTGAGGACGATAACCATCGAAGAACGGGGTGTGACGGCCGCCCTCCTCCTTGGTCAGAACGTAGATCTCGCCGGTGAACTTGGTGTGCGGGGTAACCGAACCGGGCTTGCAGAGAACCTGGCCGCGCTCGATGTCCTCGCGCTTGATGCCGCGGAGCAGCAGACCGACGTTGTCGCCAGCCTCGCAGAAGTCCATGGACTTACGGAACATCTCGATACCGGTAACGACGGTGTTCTGGGTATCCTTGATGCCGACGATCTCGACGGGCTCGTTGAGCTTGAGCTCACCGCGCTCGACACGGCCGGTAGCAACGGTACCACGGCCGGAGATGGTCATAACGTCCTCAACGGCCATCAGGAACGGGAGGTCGTTGTTACGAGCAGGCGTCGGGATGTACTCGTCGACGGCCTTCATGAGCTCGCGGATAGCGTCCATCCACTTGGCGTCGCCCTCGAGAGCGCCCAGAGCGGAACCACGGATGACGGGGATGTCGTCGCCGGGGAAATCGTACTCGGAGAGGAGCTCACGGGTCTCCATCTCGACGAGGTCGATGAGCTCGTCATCGTCGACCATGTCGCACTTGTTCAGGAAGACGACGATGTAGGGAACGCCGACCTGACGGGCGAGCAGGATGTGCTCGCGGGTCTGAGCCATGGGGCCGTCGGTAGCAGCGATGACCAGGATAGCGCCGTCCATCTGAGCAGCGCCGGAGATCATGTTCTTGACGTAGTCAGCGTGGCCCGGGCAGTCAACGTGAGCGTAGTGACGGGCAGCGGTCTCGTACTCAACGTGGGAGACGGAAATCGTAATGCCGCGCTCGCGCTCCTCGGGAGCCTTGTCGATGTTCTCGAACGCAGTGAAGTCAGCCTTGCAGCCCTCGGTCTCGGAGAGAACCTTGGTGATGGCAGCGGTCAGCGTGGTCTTGCCGTGGTCGACGTGACCAATGGTGCCGATGTTAACATGCGGCTTAGTGCGCTCAAACTTCTCTTTGGCCATAAAGCCCTCCTCTAAACAGGTCGTCCCCGGACGGGACTTTGCCTTTATACCATAGTGGCCTCTCAACATACTATTGAGAAGCCACCGTGTTACCTATGGTAGCGGTGACTGGATTCGAACCAGTGACGCCACGGGTATGAACCGTGTGCTCTAACCAACTGAGCTACACCGCCGGATGGAGCCTGCAACCAGACTTGAACTGGTGACCTCTTCGTTACCAACGAAGTGCTCTACCGACTGAGCTATACAGGCACTTGACGGGTGGGAGCTATAGGATTCGAACCTATGTAGGCAGAGCCAACGGGTTTACAGCCCGTCCCCATTAACCACTCGGGCAAACTCCCAATCGTTCAAGTATCCGCAGGTCCTTTGGTCTTTTGGACCGCCGCCCCCGCGAACGAAAAAGATAATACGATGCAACCTTGGGAGCTGTCAACGAAAACCTCTAGATACACGGTGCCGGGCGTATCTATATAGCCGTGACCTGCGGTTTTGTTGAGTTTGGATATGAAGGACGGTGGTTTTGGATACTGAGGTGACATTTCCCGAGGTAACACTTTGGTGTAGTAGAGTACACCTTCAGAATCGAACTTCGATAACAGCCTATTTGCACCTATATATAGGTCGAGATCGGGGCTTCCGTGGCAGATTCGAGCGTGGATTTTCTCCCGTTTGAAATCGAGCGTGGATAATCCCCCACTTTTGGCGTGTCCCCATGGCCAAAGTGGCAGATTATCCACGCCCATTCTCCAGGCGGGAGATTTTCCACGCTCGTGTGTCCGATAATCCACGCTCGACCAGGATGACTGGGATAGGTGCGGCCTTTGTCTCGATCTGTAACGTCTAGAGAACATTTTCTCCCCAATCTGTTACAGATTGAGATATTACGCAGAGACCCCAGCTCGCGTCTCATTCTGTAACAGTTAGATAGGTTTTCCTCCCCTATCTGTTATAGATCGAGATGTTTTTCTGCTAGCACCTGGCATTGTCTCGATCTGTAACAGTTAGAAACGATTAAACCGTCTTGGTGTTACAGATTGAGACAAATTGGGGAACGAGACGGACGCCGAGCCTGATAACTCGCCAAAAAAAGAAACGGACTCTGTCCCATATAGAGACAGAGCCCGAAACTCTCATGGAGCCAGTGACAGGAATCGAACCTGCAACCCACTGATTACAAATCAGTTGCGCTACCGTTGCGCCACACTGGCACACTTGGCGCTTTCACGCGAAGCCAGTTAAGAATAAAGGAATTGCGGACGGGGCGCAACAGGCCACACGGCGTTATACAAATATGTAAAATCCAGCAACAACAGGTACCAGGCCCGTTCATTTCTGTCGGTTCGCCCTCAATCTCAAAACCATTCGTTAGAACGAATAGTTTTAATTACAATTGCTATATATAAAACTATTCGTTCTAACGAAGGGTTTCGCGATGTTGACCACGAAGGAAGCTGCAGAGCTACTCGACATCACCCCACGCAGGGTACAGGAGCTCATTAAGAACGGCGCGCTGACCGCCCGCAAGGCTTCTGGTGTATGGCTCATCGACAAAGACAGCGTCGACACGCGACTCCGCTCTGTGACCAAAACGGGGGGACGTCCCCGCCGCGGCCACGGTAAGAGCGAGATCGCGTTCACCCTCATGAACCGCACGCACGAAGTCGCTCAGCTGGTCTACAGCACATCGCGAAAAGACTTTACCCACATCGGCGCCGACATCGATTACGCCCACGCCCCTATTGGGGTATTTGGCCCCAATAGCCCCATATCGCTCGACTCCTTCCGCATCTGGTGGCGCGGCCGCGGTATCCCGCTCGCACGCATTGGGCTAGCCTCCCTGCTTGCAGAAGCCGCAGTCGATGTTCCCGATGAACTCGTACAGCGAAATCTTGGCCTCTCCTTATCCGACCAGTATTGGATTAGGCCCCAAGGTTCCGGTCTCACCTGGGAGGATATCAACTTCTTCAATAACGCCTTTGATGACGTCTCGCTGACCATTGCACCCTTTGCCCCAGAGGGAAAAGCGGCTGCCGCAAAGCCCGATAACACCTCGGACGGCAATCTTCAAAAGTACTGGACGTGCGAGGGCGGGCGTCGAATTCTGCATAAGGCAGGAGCGCACCTGAACCAGGAACCTTATAACGAGCTGGTGGCGACCGCGCTCCACCGTCGCATCCTAAACGCCTGCGATTATGTGCCTTACTCGCTCGAGGGCACGGGCACTTCCGCCCTGAGCATATGCGATGTCTTCTTAACTGATGAAGAAGAGTATGTCCCTGCGTTCTATGTAAACCAGCACGCAAACGCAGATGAACGGCTAACCGACTACGAGCGATACGTAGCAAACTGCGAGGAGCTCGGGGTGACAGGCGTCAAGGATGCCCTTGACCGCATGATCGTATGTGACGACATCATCGCCAACTATGACCGTCATTGGCGTAACTTTGGCCTTGTGCGAAACGTCAACACGCTAACCTGCAGACCAGCCCCCATCTTCGATTCGGGCTCATCGCTCTGGTGCAACATATCACTAGAGGAGCTTAGGGCGGGAGAGCACAGTTTTACCAGCGCACAATTTCATTCAAGCCCCGCCAAACAAATGTTGCTCGTTGAGGATATGAGCTGGTTTGACGGGGACAAACTCGAAGGCTTCGTTGACGAGGCAATCGAGATTCTGTCCAGAAACGACGCGCTCACGGCAAGGCTGCCATATCTAAAAGAGGCGCTAACGTGGCGCCTCAAAAGAATGATCGACATCGCTGAATGGAGTTAGCGAGACAGCATCGCCCCGCCAACTCCCCTACCTCCCGCGGAGGGCCTTGAGCTTTGCCAGGGCCTCGGGGCTTAGACGGCTGCCCAGGGTCATCTTGATCTGCGGGGCCTCCTCGGCCTCGTGAACGTCGTTATCGATCTGTTTGATCTCGTCCACCAGCATACGGCTCGAGATGCGCGTAACGCCCTTGCCCATGACAACGGCCTGGATCGTGCCGTCACTCGATACCACGGAGCACGCGCGGCCTTCCTCGCGCGCCTCGATGCAGAGCTTCTGCACCACGGTATCGGCCGAAACACCCGTCGGCGAAAACTCGATGCGCACGCCACGGACCGGCAGATTGGGGCGCTCGCTGGAGATATTGCCCGCGCCGTCAAATACGATCACGGCCTCGTAGCGGCCCTGGGCAAACGCAGCTACGTCATTAATGAGCGCCGTGCGCGCCATATCGTGAACGTCGCTGGAATACGGATCGTCGGAATGGTCGTACACGAGCTTTTCGTAGCGCGGCGTGCAGTGGATCACGTTGTAACCGTCGACCACCAGCAGCTCGGGCTTGTTGGAGTGCACCGTCGAGACTGGGTCGGCGATAGCCTGCGCAAACACATTGCCGCCCACGCCGTAGGTCGCGGCCGAAACAATCGGCTTGGCCGAGCCCTCGCCAAAGCGCTTGGCCTTGGACTTGGCGCGGTTCTTCTTGGACATGCGCTACTCCTCCCCCATGAGCTCGCCGGCGTTGCGGCGCAGCCACTCAAAGCACAGGGCCGTAGTCGCCTGGGCAACATTGAGGCTCTCGGTCATGCCGCGCTGGGGAAGCTTGGTCAAAAAGTCGCATTTCTCGAGCACCAGACGCGAGATGCCGTCGCCCTCGGAGCCCATGACGAGCGCCACGCAGCCCTCGAAGGGAGCATCCCAGCAACTGCCTTCGGCGTGCTCGGAGGCACCGCCCACCCAAAAGCCAGCGGCCTTAAGATCGTCGAGCGCACGAGCGATGTTGGGCACCTGCGCGATAGGCAGATGCATGACGGCGCCGGCTGAAGTCTTGTAGCTGCCCACGGTCACGCCGGCGGCACGCTTGTTGGCGATGATGACGCCGGCCGCGCCCACAACCTCGGCGGAGCGCACGATGGCGCCAAAGTTGCCATCGTCGGTCACATGGTCGAGCACGACGACGAGCGCCGGTCCGTCACCCGCGCGGTCGAGAATGTCGGCGACATCGGCGTAAGGGAAGTTGCCAACCTCGAGCGCAACGCTCTGGTGAGCGCCGTGGCTCGACAGCGCATCGAGCTGTGCGCGTGGCACGTACTTAATGCGGACACCCGCGGCGTTGAGATCGTCGACCAGGCGCGACAAGGCGGCATCGCGCTCCCCGCCCTCGGCAATGAGCGCGCACTTGATGGGAAAACCAGTGCGCAGCGCCTCGGCGGCTGCACGACGACCTTCGATAAACTCGCCCTTGGGAGCCTGAACGTTGTCGCGGTTGCGCTGCGGACGTGCGGCCTGGGTACGATCGCGCTGGCCCTTGGGAGCGGCAGCGCGGTCGTTGCGGCGAATCGGACGCGAGCCAGAAGCGGCCTGCTTGCCACCACGAGGCGCACGCTTGCGATTGTCGGCCATAGGACGGCCTCCTTAAATAGATAACGAACAAGAATCGACCGTCCGAGCCACGGCACCTTGCCTTTCAATCGTCGGGCATGACCACCAGGTCTATGCCCTCCTCTTTCAAGGCAATCTGCCGCACCTCGAACGGTCGACAAATACTAGAGACTCTTAATACGAGTGCCGGCGGCGGTATCCTCGATCGTCAGCCCGAGGTCCTTGAGCTGGTCGCGGATGGCATCTGCCAGATCCCAGTTCTTGGCGGCACGAGCCTCGGCACGAGCCTCGAGAATCTTGGCAGCGGCCTCGTCCACGTCGTCACCCGTGTAGGCAACCAAACCGGCGGCAACGCCCAGCAGGCCCAGCGGCAGCTCGACCTTGGGCTCGGGGAGCTCAACGCCAAACGTATCGAGCAGCTCGGCCAGCGTATCGGCGGCGGCAAGCGCGGCGGCCTTGTCGGCAGCGTCGCCCGCCTGCTCCAGGTACTGGTTGCACTCGGTCACAAAGCCAAAGACGGCACCCAGGGCACCAGCGGTGTTAAAGTCGTCGTCCATGCACTCCTTAAAGGTGGCACGGGTCTCGGCGGCCTTGGCGGCAAACGCCTCGGATGCTGCCTCATCGGCATCGGCCGTCGCATGGTTCGCGGCCCAGCGAAGGTTCTCGACCGTACCGGCGATACGCGTGAGCGAGTTCTCGGCACCCTCCAGGCGCTCCCAGGAGAAGTCGAGCGGCGAGCGATAGCTCGTCTGCAGCATCAACAGGCGCAGGGCTGCGGCAGAGTGCTGCTCGAGCACCTCGGCCAGCGTAAAGAAGTTTCCGAGCGACTTAGACATCTTCTCGCCGTCTACCAGCAGCATGCCCGTGTGCATCCAGGTGTTGGAGAAGCCCTGGTGCCAGGCGCAGGTGGCCTGGGCGCACTCGTTCTCGTGATGCGGGAAGGCAAGGTCGGAGCCGCCGCCGTGGATGTCGATCGGAGTGCCCAGGTAGCGATGCACCATGGCGGCGCACTCGGTGTGCCAACCGGGACGGCCCTCGCCCCAGGGACTCGGCCAGCTGGGCTCGCCGGGCTTGGCGGCCTTCCACAGGGCAAAGTCGAGCGGATCGTTCTTGTCCTCGTTCTCCTCGATGCGCGCGCCAACCATAAGGTCGTCGATGTTGCGGCCCGAGACCTGACCATAGTTGGGATCGCTGCGCACGGCAAAGTACACATCGCCGTTATCGGCGGCGTAGGCGTGGCCCTGCTCGATGAGCGTCTTGATCATGGCGATCATGGGGCCGATCTCCTTGGTGGCGCGAGGACGCACATCGGGATCGAGCACGTTGGCGGCGCGCATAACGCCGATAAACTTGTCAGAGAACTCCGTCGCAACCTCGGCGGCGGTACGGCCCTGCTCGTTGGCGCGCTTGATGATCTTGTCATCGACATCGGTGAGGTTCTGGGCGAATGTGACCTCATAGCCGCTCGCGATGAGCCAGCGACGAATCACGTCAAAGCTGATGAACGTGCGGGCGTTGCCGATGTGGATGTTGTCGTAGACCGTGGGGCCGCACACGTACATGCGGACCTTGCCGGACTCGATGGGCTGGAACTCTTCCTTTTTATGGGTAGCGCTGTTGTAGATACGCATTCGTTACTCCTTAACGGTTTTCTGTAGCAGGCAAACGGCCCAGGCGCCGATTCCCTCGCCCTGGCCTTCCCAACCGAGCTTTTCGGTCGTAGTGGCGGCGACGCCCACGTTTTCGACGTCAACGCCCAGGGCATGGGCAAGGTTGGCGCGCATGGCATCGCGGTGCGGGGTGATCTTAGGCTGCTGGCAGGCAATGGTGCAATCGGCATCGACAAACTCAAAGCCCAACTCGCGCGCATAGTCCATCACGCGAGCGAGCAGAACCATCGAATCGGCACCCTCGTAGGCGGGATCGGTGTCGGGGAATAGCTTGCCGATGTCTCCCCCGCGGCAGGCGCCCAGAATGGCGTCGGCCAAGGCGTGCGCGAGCACATCAGCATCCGAGTGGCCCAGCAGGCCGCGCTCGTAGGGAATGTTAACCCCGCCGATGATACATCGACGCCCCTCCACCAGACGGTGAACGTCGTAGCCATGGCCAATGCGCAGGTTACTGAACATGGGGAAGGTCCTCTCCCTCGGCCATACGGCCAAGCAGAATCGCGGTTACGGGACGCAGGTCCTCGGGCACCGTCACCTTAAGGTTGTCGCGTGGGCTCTGGACACAGCGGACGCGCCCACCCATGCGCTCAACCAGCGATGAATCGTCGGTACCGATAAAGCCCTCGGCAATGGCTACGGCGTGAGCGCGCTTCATGGCGTCGACGCTAAAGATCTGCGGCGTCTGCGCGGCCCAATAGAGCTCACGCGGCGGCGTCTCGACGATATTATCGCCGTCGACGATCTTGAGCGTGTCGATCGCGGGCTGACCGCACACGACACCGTCGAGCGAGCGGTCACCCATGAGCACGTCGATAGCGTGGTCGATGGCCTCGGTCGTAATGAGCGGACGAGCGCCATCGTGGATGGCGACATATTCGAAACCCGCCGGAACCGCATGCACGCCGGCACGAGTGGAATCCTGACGGGTATCGCCGGCATCGGCAAAGCTGATGGGCGTGTCATAGTCAAACGGGTCGATGGCCAGGCGGCGCATCTCGGCACGGCGCTCGGCAGGACACACCACCACGATGTGGCCGACCTTGTCGCTACGATCGAACGCGCGGATGGACCAGCTCATGAGCGGACGGCCCGCCACGTTAACGAGCTGCTTGCCGCCGGGATTTCCAAAGCGCTGACCGCTGCCGCCGGCAACGACCACAGCGCATACGGGCGCCATTATGCGTTCCCCTGTTTGGTGCCCTTCATGCGGTACAGCGAGTCCGCAAGAATGGCAGGGTTGTTGACGCCAAAGTCGCCCAAGCGCTCCGGATCCTCGCTGATGTCGTCCATGAGCTCCTGCAGCGAGCCATACTCGTCGACGATCTTCTCGGCCACGCCGTCGCGCACGACGGACACGCGCGAAAGCGTGCGCAGGCCCAGCGGCGTCATGACGGAGTCCTCGTCCAGGTCGTCATAGCCCAGAACTGCCGCCACGTGCTGCGGGTCAGACAGGTCCTTAGGCGTCATGCGACTCA
This sequence comes from uncultured Collinsella sp., assembly GCA_902494815.1. Taxonomy (GTDB): domain Bacteria; phylum Actinomycetota; class Coriobacteriia; order Coriobacteriales; family Coriobacteriaceae; genus Collinsella. The sequence goes on from CABUVB010000013.1 coordinate 14,356, forward strand.
GCTCGGCGCGAATCTTCTCGGCGTTGGCCTCAGAGGAATCGCTTGCGTAGTCGCGGATCATCAAGTCGTATTCGGTATCCATGCTGGAGCCGGCGAGCTGCTCGAGCTGCATCTGCACGAGCTTGCCCTGGTTGCCCAGCTTGACAATGCAATCCTTAAGCTCGGTCTTTGCCTGCTGCATGATCTCGAAGCTCGAGAAAATACCGGTAATGTCGGCGAGCGTGACGTAGTCGTCGAGCTCAAGGGCCGTCAGGCGCAGCAAGGAGCGGTCGAGCGACTGACGGGTGGTCTGAAGCGTGGCGACGAGCTGGTTGACCGAGCTCATGATGGTGGTGACGGGCTGGATCTCGTAGCTCTTGCCGTGGACGTACACGTTGACGACGGCGCGACGAGCCGAAACCGAGATCACGATGGCGTCGGTGAGCACCGACATGCGAGCGGCGGTGCGGTGACGCATGCCCGTCTCGCTCGTGGCAAGCGAGGGATCGGGATTGAGGTGGAAGTTGGCGCGCAGGATCTGGGTGAGGTCGCCATCGATAACGATGGCGCCGTCCATCTTGGAAAGCTCGAACAGGCGGTTCGAGGTAAACGAAATGTTGAGCGGGAAGCCGTCGTTACCGGCAGCGAGCACGTTTTCGGTGTCGCCGACGCAGATAAGGGCGCCCAGGTGACCGGCGATGATCATGTCGAGGGCGGTGCGGATCGGCTGACCAGGTGCCGTCAGGCGGATGGCCTGTTCCATACGCTTTTGCAGCTCGTTCTTATCCAAGGCATCGCTCCCATCGTATACGCTCCATAAACGCTAAATAGTTTCTCACGGTTTGTCCCTGCGGCGCTTGCGAAATCCGATGCTTACAGAATGAGCGAACACAGCTGAGAGCCCAACCCAAATCAGCTGTTCATGTGGTAGCATCGGGATTCGCATAAATGAGGGAGTAGTCGCGTGATCGGGTTCGCCTCCGGTGGCGCGGCAAGTCAACACACTGGCCGATGCGGCCTGGCTTGCCTTAATGAACGAGACTCGTGGCTGTGCGCGCAACGCGTACGCCACGGGTCTTTTTTGTTACTCCCCCAAGAGGTACACGCGGGCCCGCCCGCAGAGAGGGAGCCAGACTATGGGACTCGCAGAGCTTGTGTTGCTCGCTATCGGCCTTTCTATGGACGCTTTTGCCGTATCCATCTGCAAGGGCCTTGGCATGAAAAGGATCAACCTTAAGGTCGCCGTGATACTCGGCCTGTTCTTTGGCGGTTTCCAGGCCGGCATGCCCGTAATTGGGTGGGCCCTTGGTAGCCAGTTCATGGGCATCATCAGCCCCATCGACCACTGGATCGCCTTTATCCTGCTCGCCTTTATCGGCGGCAAGATGCTGTGGGAAGCCTTTACTGAGGACGAGAACGAAGGCGACGGCAAGGATGCCGAAAAGATCGACCTGGGCGAATATCTAATCCTTGCCATCGCCACCTCGATTGACGCGCTTGCCGTGGGCATCTCGTTTGCCGCGCTCTCGGTCGATATCGTTCCCGCCGTGTCGCTCATTGGCATCACGACCTTTGTCTTCTCCGTTGCCGGCGTAGCGATCGGCCACACCTTTGGCGCGCGCTACGAAAAACCCGCCACCATCGTGGGCGGCGTTGTGCTCATCCTCATCGGCCTCAAGATTTTGCTGGAGCACCTGGGGATTTTGGCGCTGTAAAACACCCTTCAAAACTAAACGTCCGTATGAGGCCCCATGCAGAGTTTTGCATGGGGCCTTTTCATGCAGACTTTTGCATGTCATACTAGGATGCAAAAGTCTGCACGTTAGGAGATTGCCATGGATACCCTTCCCATCACCACGCCGCGCCAAGCCGGCATCTACGTGCGTCAGGCGCGCGAGGCGCAGGGGATCACCCGTGCCGTCCTCGCTAAAAAAGCCGGTGTTTCGGAACGCCTGCTCGCATCGCTCGAGCTGGGAGATGCCACGGGCATTCGGCTCGACAAGCTGCTGGCGGTTTTCGGTGCTCTTGGACTGGCGCTCGCCGCTCAAGGGGATATCGACGAATCGAAAAACGAGCAACCAGTCGACGCCCCGCATGCTGATTTGCAACCTCGTAGCACCCCCAGGCGCCATCACGCTCAACGTTTTCACCATCGCAACCGTCGCAGTGCAGCCGTTCCGGCTCTCGCAGATGTCCCCTTTACGTCCGAGCTCTACGACAAGGCCTTCGCCGATTTCGCCATGTCCAATCTCGGAGTCTCGATTGCCGCAAACCCATCTGCCCAAACCGGGCCCAAAGGGAAGTAGCCAATGACCAGCAAAACGCTTCGGACTATTATTTGCGGCGTACCTGCGGGAACGCTCACGCAAGATGAGAACGGTCTTGTCAGCTTTGCCTACGATCGAGACTATGACGGGCCAGCCCTATCGACCAACATACCCGTATCAAATCGCACATACGGCCAACAGGTCATGAATCCGTACTTGTTTGGCCTTCTACCCGACAGCGAGGACCAACGAAAAGCGATTGCCGCCGAATTCAACGTTAGGCCCAACAATCCCGTTGCGTTGCTCAGCCATATCGGACTCGACTGTCCGGGCGGAGTGCAGTTTTGTGCCGAAGAAGATGCCGACGCCGTCCTGCATCGCGCTGGCGACTACCGCCCTATAGACGACCACGAAATTGCTCTCCGTCTCAAGTCGATCAGAGATGACCGCGATGCATCGTGGATGGGTCTAGATGAAAGTTGGTCACTTGGAGGCAACCAGGGCAAGTTCGCGCTCGCGTTCATGAACGGCCGCTGGTGCGAATGCATGGGCTCCTCGCCCACGACGCATATTTTCAAAAATGGCGTTATCGGATTTAAACTCGAGGCTCTCAATGAGTTTGTCTGCATGAAAAGCGCCCAGCGCGCCGGCATCGCAACGGCAAACGTCGAATATCGTATGTTTGAGGACGAACCTGCCCTCATTGTTGAGCGCTATGACCGCGTGAAAGTCAAAGACGGAACGATCAGGCGCCTACATCAAGAAGACCTCTGTCAGGCACTTGGGGTGATGCCCGCCCAAAAGTACACGGCAGACGGCGGCCCGACCACACGCGACATTCAAGAGCTCCTCGTAAATACGAGCCACCATCAACTTAACCTGTATCTGTTTACGCAGATACTGTTCTTCAACGCCATTATCGGCGCACCGGATGCGCACGCGAAAAACTATTCCCTGCTCCTTGGAAACGACGGCGCAGCCATGATGGCTCGAATGTACGATGTCGCATCGGGTTTGGCGTATGAGCGCATGCGCCGCCGGGCGCGCCTTGCCATGAGCGTTGGCGGCGAAAATCGTGTGGGGCGCATCGGTCCAGGCGCCATCCGCCGATATCACGGCATGGACGACCCCGCGCTGGAAGCGGCGCTCACCGATGCCGGGCTGACCGAGAAGTTTTGTTTTGCGACCATGATGGACCTCGCCTACGAGGTACCCATTTGCATGGAAGAGGTCATGGACGAATACGCCGACCTGCCCGGCATGGCGGACCTGCGCGAGCATATGCTCGGCCCCGTCCGCGAAAACTGCCAGCGCACCCTCGACCTCATCAGGGCAGAAATGGACTAGGTGGCCGTAATTTCGCAATTATCAAACAAAAAAGAGGGGGGCACCCGTCGCAAAAGCTCGGATGCCCCCTCTCGTAATGTCATTTGCAATCTGCTAGCACGTGGCTCGAACTGCTGCTAGCGCGACCTTTACGCAGCGAGGCGCTTGAGGACGTCGATGAGCAGCTCGTAGAAGCGCTCGGCAGAAGCGAGCTCCATGCTCTCGTCCGGGGTGTGGACATCGGAGAGCGTCGGGCCCACGGCGATGGCATCCAGGCCGTGCAGGGCCTCGGCAAACAGGCCGCACTCAAGGCCGGCGTGAATGGACTCGATGCGCAGCTCGGAGCCAAAGAGCTCGCGATAGCTCTCGACAAAGACGTCGCGAACCGGCGAATGCTCGGCATAGCTCCAGCCGGGATACTCGAACTCGAACTTGGCGTCGAAGCCCAGGACATCGGCCAGCGTCTGCAGACGGTCCTTGAACTCGTTCTGCAGCGAGGTGATCGAAGAGCGCGGGGACAGCATGATCTTGACCTCGTCGTCAGAAGTGGCAACCACACCGATGTTGGAGGAAACCTCGACGGAGCCGTCGGTGGCGACGTTGCGGCGAATCACGCCGTTAGGGGCAAGACGCAGGGCGCGGATGAGGGCAAGCGCGGACTTCTGGTCCATGGCCTCGACCTCGGCGTCGTCGGCAATCTCGACGGTGCAGGTAAAGCCGGGGTCGAAGACCTCGAGCTCGGCAGTGACGTCGGCGATGATGCCCCTTGCGATCTGGGCCGCCGCCTCGGCGGCAGCGTGGTCGGCGTAGACCAGAACAGCCTTGCACTCACGGTTGATGGCGTTGTCCTTGGTGCCGCCGTTAAAGCTAACGATGGCGGGCTCGCCGGCAACCATCAGGCGGTCGATGATGCGGGCCATGATGAGGTTGCCGTTGCCGCGCTCCAGGTTGATATCGCTGCCGGAGTGACCGCCCAGCAGGCCGGAGATGTCGAGCGTGAGGGTGCTACCGGTCTTGTGCTCGCGCGCGATCGGGCAGGTGTAGGTAACGACGACGCCACCGGCGCAGCTGACGGTGGCAACGCCCTCTTCCTCGGAATCGAGGTTGATCATGGTACGGGCGGTGATCTGGGACTTGTCGAGCGTCTCGGCGCCAACCAGGCCGGTCTCCTCGTCGGTGGTGAACACGCACTCGAGGGCCGGATGAGCAATCGAATCGTCATCGAGAACAGTGAGCATCAGAGCGACGGCAATACCGTTGTCGGCGCCCAGAGTGGTGCCGTTAGCGGTGAGGACGCCGTCCTTGACGACCAGGTCGATACCATCGGTCGTAAAGTCGTGTTCAACGGAGCCCAACTTGTCGCACACCATATCGATGTGGCCCTGCAGCATCACGGTCGGGGCATTCTCGGCGCCGGCAGATGCGGGCTTGCGAATGATGACGTTGTAGACCCCGTCCTGGTACACATCGAGACCGCGCTCCTTGGCAAACGCAACCAGGAAATCGCTGATGCCCTTCTCGTTGCCAGACCCACGGGGGATCGCGCTGACCTCCTCAAAGAAATGGAACAGCTGGGCGGGCTCGTAGCCGGTAATCTTGTAGTCCATGGTGCCTCCTTGGCGCAACTGGTTAGACA
>CABUVB010000014.1 GCA_902494815.1 uncultured Collinsella sp.
GCACATGAGTTAGGCGTGGATACGGCGCACCTGCAGCCCACGCTCGATGCCTACGTCCCCGCCGGCGGACGCATGGGCCGCTGGGATATCGCCGGCCGCACCGTCGAGGCCAACCTGGCTAAGAATCCCGTGGGCTTCGATCGCCAGATTCAGTCCATTAAAACGGCAGGCGGCAGGCTCTGCGCCTTCTTCCTAAACGACAACGACGCCGACGGCCACGATGTCTCGTGGATCTACGACGTCGACTTCGAGCGCATCGCCGATACCCCAGGGCTTATCGCCTTTGCCGGAGGTACGCGCGCACACGATATGCAGGTACGCCTGAAGTACGCCGGCATCGACTCCGCCATCATCTCGAATATCGAGCAGGCGATCGGCGCCGCGGCAGACGAGGAGGCTGGCGATACTTTCTACGCCGTCGCCAACTACACGGCCTTCCCGCCGCTGGTCAAGGAGCTCGACGAGCTTAAGGGCACCGATGCGAGCTCGGTTGCCTCCCACGCTGTAACGCGCGCCGATGGTAGCGCTGTCCCCACCGATATTGCGCCGGTCGAGCTTTCGCGCCCCCTGCGCATTGTCTACCTGTACCCCGATGCCCTCAACCTCTATGGCGACGGCGGCAACGTCATTGCCCTCGAGCGCCGCTGCGCCTGGCGTGGCATTCCCGTGCGCGTGGACGAAGTCCGTATGGGCGAGTCGCTCGATCTCACCGACGCCGACATCGTCATGATGGGCGGTGGCTCCGACCGCGATCAGTTGGCCGTGGCACACGAGCTGCTCGCTCAAAAAGACAAGGTCGCGGCCTATGTTGAGGACGGCGGCTCGCTGCTCGCTATCTGCGGCAGCTATCAGCTGCTCGGCCGTTCGTACTATATGGGCGAGAATCGCATCGAGGGCCTGGGCGTCATTGCCGCCGAAACCGTGCGCGGCTCCGATCGCCTGATCGGCAACGTCGCCGTCAGGACCGACCTGGCACCCGAGCCCTTTGTGGGATTCGAGAACCACGGCGGCCGCACCCTGCTCGATACAGAAGCCGCACCGCTCGGAACGTCCATCGTCACAGGTACCGGCAACAACGGCGACGATGGCTTTGAGGGCCTCATCTACAAGGGCGTCATCGGCACGTACTTGCACGGACCGGCACTGCCCAAGAACCCCGAGCTCGCTGACTGGCTGATCGCGCACGCCCTCGAGCGCCGCGGCGATGCGCAGGCCACAGCCCTGCTGCCGCTCAAGCCCCTCGACGACACCTGCGAGCACGCCGCCCACGACGCCGCCATGAAGCTCCTCCCCTAGCACCTCACCACCACAAAGGGGACAGGCACCTTTGTGGTGGTTTTGACCCATCCCAGCGGTTTGTCTCAATCTGTAACATCTAGACCGTTAAAAGTCGTCTTACTGTTACAGAATGAGATGTTCGTCCCGACACCTGCCTTTTGTCTCGATCTGTAACAGATAGAGCCGATTTGCCCGCCCAGATGTTACAGATTGAGATGTTTGAAGATCGGAATAGAGAGCCAGCTCCTATGTGGTGGTTTTCCAGTTTGCCAACGATATACGCGCCGGCAAAAAAGTCTGCTATACTCTTTCCCGCTGTCCCCATCGTCTAGCGGCCAAGGACGCCACCCTTTCAAGGTGGATATCGCGGGTTCGAATCCCGCTGGGGGCACCACAGAATCTGGGAAGCCCGTTACCAATTCTGTAGCGGGCTTTTTGCTACCCATGCGCCGGGATTCGAACCCGACAGGGTGCGGAGCTGAGGAAACGCGCAAGCGTTTTCCAGCGCAGCACGCAAGGAGCGGAGCGACGCAGCGGAAGCGGGCGACGTCAGCCGCACGCGGACATCCCGCTGGGGGCACCAACTTTAAAATGTTCGAACCCGCCGGATGTAAGGTCCGACGGGTTCGTTCTTTTTGCCGTTATAAGACGAAAAGTACTCAACGCCCTTGCGCTAGATGAACAGCTCGCATTCTTTTCGCTCAGAGCAGGCTTTGCTCAACATCTTGGTAGCCGCAGAGAGCATGACGGGATTTACCGCGCGAGCGCCCCGCGGACATACGGCGACACAGCGCATGCAAGAGATACAGGCCTTTTTGTCCACCCACTTGGGATCGTCTTTGTCGATAGCACCAACGGGACACACTGCGACGCAAGCCCCGCAGGCGGTGCACTCCTTTGTGGCCCTAGGCACCATACCGGTACCCCCGGCTTTCTTATAGGGACGATTACCCGGAATAGCCGGCTCAGAAGCATCTTCTGCAGATATCTTTTGCTGAATCTGATCCGCAAACCCAGCGAGCTGCGCCGCGTCCTGAGCATCTGGTCGGCCGGCGGCAAACTGGCGAACAATAGAATGCTCGGCGATGGCTGAAACCGCCGCGATCACCCGAAAGCCCGCGCCCTTTGCCGCGTCCTCAAGCTCGACCAGCGTGTCCTCATACGCGCGGTTTCCGTAAACACAAACCAGAACCGCCTGCGCACCGTTTCCCCGCATCATACCCAAGCGCTCCGCAGCCACAGCCGGGACTCGCCCGCCATACGAGGGCACCGCGATCACGGCTACGTCCTCTTTTGTCATCGCAACCGTGCGAAAACCAAGCCCGCTATCGGTCAGATCTACAGCAACGGTTTCCCCTTCCAACGCATTGGCAATGTAGCCAGACGCCCTTTCCGTTCCGCCGGTCGGGCTAAACGCGATATCGAATACTTTCATCGGATAATCCTCCCCTTTACGAACAAACGCCCGAAACGTCCGCATGCCAAAACAGGTTACAACTTTTAAGATGCCCCGCGCGAAACGCTCGCTCGGCTGCAAGTTCAAAGCAGGTCCGAGCGACATAAAAAGAAGGGGCCTCGCACAGGCGAGACCCCTTCGCACGCAAAATCAAACGTGTCTGTTACACATAGAATAGAATGTCGTCGTAGGTCGGGACCGACCAGTAGTCGGCGGACACGATCTCCTCCATGGCATCCACGGCAGCGCGCAAGAAGCGAAGCGACGCAGGGGAAGCGGGCAATGCCAGCCGCACGCGAATATCCCGTTGGGTGGGGCACCATTTGAAATGAGAAGCCCGTTATCTTCACGATAGCGGGCTTATTGCTGCCATGTGCCGGGATTCGAGCCCAACAGGGTGCGAAGCCGAGAAAATGCACCTACGCTTCGACCCTAACAAGTGATTAACTTAGTCCCTAGCAATACGATATCTGAAACGTCCGTATCGAATAACATTGCCTGGAGACAGCTCCGTCTCCATTAGCCGTGATGTTGACAAGCTTTCTTATCAATCGCACGTCTTGAGAAATTATCCCAGCTTCAAAATCGTTGTGAGTTCCGAGGGTGCCGGGAAACAGCACATTCCCTCAACTCGCACCCTGCACACAGCATAAATACCTCCAATCCGTACATCGATAAAACAGCGCCGCGTGTAGTCCAGTTCCCTGGTCTCGATTTGTAAATTTGTTGGCGAAGTCCAGGCATACGCTGCAAACAACTTGCGAACATCCCATGCGGGGGCATCGTCCCTCTCAGCTTCATGAGTCACGAAGGGAAAGAGGTCTCCGACTCCGGCCTCATTGCCCGATTTGCAAACCCAAGACTTGTAGCCGGCCCTCACGCCGTACTCACGACCATCGCGCAACAGAGACAAATCCAGCTCATTCTCATGAAATCGAATAACGATCTCTTCAAAATCCCCGAAAATGCAATGATGGATGCCCTCGAGACGTAATGAACTCAAACGTCCGCCAGAAGCCAACCCAACTGGTACGGGAATGCTATCGAAGTCACGTTCGGAATCCAGCGTTTCCCGAACACTAGACTCTTTGAACAATACCTCATACAGCGGATCAAGCAGCGCCTTACTTCCTGTCGTGGAACTCGAGCAGGCGATGACAAGGCCGTCTGTGGGTCGTATGTAGCACAGCTGCCCAAAAAGGCCAGAGCATCTGAACCCGCCACGCCGGCACATCCAGAACTGGTATCCATAGCCATTGCTGTCTTCAGTCGCCTCAGACGGATAAAAGGGGCTCGTTTCCATCTGAATCTTCGTCGCCTCGGCAACCCATTCCGCGGGGATGATCTGTTCCCCACGCCACTTACCGCCATCCAGCAAACATTGACCAAACTTAGCCAAATCCGGTGTCGAAAGGTGAAGACCAAAACCTCCGGTCGTATGACCGGCTTGATCCTCTTCCCACCACCAACTTCTAATACCTAACGGCGTAAACAAACGTTCGGCGAGATAATCGGATTCTTTCATTCCACTTATGCGTTGCACGAGCATGCTCAATAAATGTGAACACAGCGAATCGTAGTGAAAGACCTCGCCCGGCTTCCAGTCAAACTCACGATGAAGAACCTCGTGTGCCCAGTCGTCTCCCGCGCCAATATACGAAAGGTCACTCTCCTGCCCCATCGTCATAGTCAGCAAATTGCGAACTGTCACATTGCGAAAGCGCTCATCCGCAATCTCGCCTTCATATTCCGGGAAGTATGAAATCCAGCGATCGGCCAGCGACAGCCGTCCTTCATTCACCAACATCCCAACAGCAACCGAGGTGAAGGACTTAGTCACAGAATAGAGCGGGTGAACGTGTTCGAGGGCGAACGGTGCAGCCGCATGCTCGAAGACGACTTCACCATCTTGTCGGACCACGACTGAGCGGACTTCCACACCTGCGGACCTCCACGCCGCAAGGCACGCCTCGCCCATCTTATTGTCAAAAATAATATTAGGCACCCTCAACCACTGCCTCTCGAACGAAATCAGTACAAGACGAGGTCGCCCTCGACGCTTATCCAAGGACGACCTCGTCTAATTGCTGGCGCGCGGGGAAATACTTGTCCCGCAGCTCCACTTCTTTGGCTACTTTGCAGCCTCTACCGCCGGCACGTCCTCCTTGTACGTCGCATACGTAAGCAGGAACGAAATCACGCTGGAAACCACGATGGCTATGATTACGTAAATCAGGTAGTTCGCGCCCATTGCACCGGACGGGTCAATGAAGCCCGGGAAGGCGCAGAAGCCGCCGCCGGTGAAGGCGAACATCTTGGTGCCAAGAGCGCCGATGATTAGGCCGCCGGGCACAGAGGCGATGCAGCTCATGATAAAAGGCTTCTTGCGCGGAAGGGTCACGCCGTAGATGCAGGGTTCGGTGATGCCGAAGAAGAAGCCCGAGATGAACGCCGGCCATGCAAGCTGCTTGAGCTTTACGTCCTTAGTCTTCAGAAGGATAGCGAGGACGGCAAGGGACTGAGCGTATGAACAAACCATGTACGGCGCCATGACAATATCCCAGCCCTGGGAGGCAATGTTCACCAGCATGAGGGCAATGACACTCCAGTGGAAGCCGAAGATGACCATAGGCTGCCAAATGGCAGTAAGCACGATGCCGCCGAGCGCGCCGCCGATGACAGGCAAGCTGTAGAGGGAGTTAAACAGCAGGCTCATGAGGTTCGTGATCAGGGTGGCAATCGGGCCAATAATCAAATAGGTAGCGGGGACCATCACAACGAGCACGCACGTAGGCACAAAGAAGAACTTTACATACTCAGAGAAATGCTTGCGGCACCACTTCTCCAGCTTTGCCGCGAACCAAACAGAGATGATAATCGGAATGACAGAGCTCGTATAACCCGAAGACGGCATGATGACGGGTATGCCGAGGAAAGTCGTGTAGTAGTTCATGGCAAAGGGAGTGCCGGCAAGCACCGTTCCCAAAACATCGCCCGATGTGATGTTGACCATCGCCGGATACGTAAGTGCGATACCGAGCGTCATGCCAACGAACTCACTACAGCCAAACTTCTTTGCCGCGGTATAGCCAAGGATAATCGGCAGGAAGTAGAAGAAGCCGTCACCAGCCGCATATAGAATCTGGTACAAGCCGTCTGTTGCCGTAATCCATCCGAAGGCGACGAGAATACTCAAAACACCCTTGATCATGCCCGCGGCACACAGCACCGCAAGAATCGGCTGGATTACGCCTGAAATAGTATCGATAAGGGCACTAACAAGGTTTCCTTTCTTGACGGGCTCACCATCAAGATTAACCTCGCCCAGCCCCTCGACACCAGAAGCGGCAACCGCAGCATCGTAAACATCCTCAATCACATTGATGCCGACAACAACCTGATACTGGCCATTCGCGTTGATTACTTGAATGACGCCTTTATGAGACTCAATTGCCTTAGTATCGGCCTTCGCATCGTCTCGCAGCTTGAAACGTAGACGCGTCATACAGTGCGAGATGCTCAGGATGTTTTCCTTACCGCCGACGAGGCCAACTACGTCCTCGCCGAGCTTGCGATTTGCAAGCTCTTTGCCTTCGCTCATGGTTTTCCTCCCATGCGACCTGTCCAAGGTCGGCCGCCCGCCATCATTCACAAAATTGATTTCCGATACTAGTGGAGTTCTGGCCAGAACTCCTTATTCGCCTCAATGAGATCGTCAAGGATCTTCTTTGCAACGGAGGCAGAGGGGACCGTCTTCGAAAGCGTCAGCGCCTGCCAAAGCTCCTGATAGGAATGGTCGACCCAAGCAGACACTGCAAGCTTTTCGACCGAGACCTGTTCCTCCATAAGTCCTTTCTGGAATTGCGGAATCTCACCTTGGCAAATTTTCTCGTAGCCGTCGCTGCCGACGATGCAGGGAATCTCGACCATAGCCGTTGAGTCAAAATTGGACACAGCCCCGTCGTTGGGAACAATCAGCGAGAAACGTTCACGGGTGTTCTCTGCCAAAGCGCGAGCGAGATCGACAATGTACTCAGCGTGGGTATCCGGCTTAAGGCCGAAACCCTCAGACGTGCCCTTTTCGATAATCTGACGCGCGGTGCCGAAGACGCGTTTCTCGCGACCCTCACGGACCTCGTCGGTGCGGGTGTGGTTGGGGTCGGTGTGCTCAACCACATAGTCCGGGAAGAGATAGTACTTGAGGTAGGTGTTCGGGATGGTATTCGGATCGAGCGCGTAAACATCCTTAGCCTTACGGAACGTCTGGTCCCAAGACACATCGACGAATTCAAGGCCGGAATCCTCGCCGGCATAACCGTTTTTAGCCATTTGGGCCTTGATAGTGGGCATAAGGTCATTGCCAGCACGGTCGTGAATCTTTGTCCACCAGCCAAAGTGATTGAGGCCGTAGTAGCCGACAACGAGGTCGTTGTGGTCCTTGAGACCACACATCTGAGCCATGATATCCATCAGGGCTATTGGCATATCGCAAATGTTGATGATCTTTGAATCCGGGCGAAGACGGCGTGTCGCCTCAGCAACGATCGCCGCGGGGTTGGAGTAGTTGAGCATCCATGCGTCGGGACTGTATTTCTCCATGTAGTCAAGGATCTCGAGTACGCCGCCGATGGAGCGCAGCCCATAAGCAATGCCACCAGGACCGCAGGTCTCTTGGCCAAGAACGCCATAGCGCAGGGGGATCTTCTCGTCCTTATCGCGCATAGCGTACTTGCCAACGCGAATCTGGGCAAGTACAAAGTCGATGCCTGTGAAGGCCTCCTCAGGGTCGGTCGTATAGCTGAAGGTTACCTCTGGAGCATTCTCCTTGATGTAGATGGCACATGCCTTGGCAATTGTCCCCTGACGCTCGGCATCGTTGTCATAGAGCGTAATCCTATTGATGAGGAACACATCGCGCTTCGCGAGAAGTGTCAGAACAACGCCCGGCGTATAAGTGCTTCCGCCTCCCGCGATAGTAACTGCATAACTCTGCTTTGCCATTGCAATCCTCCTGTCTAGACATGTGCTTGACGACTTGAATTATAGCCACATGATTTGCTATCTGTCTAGACATGTTAGGCACGCGGGTGAACGGTTGATTTATGGCGGCAAACGGCAACTTTAAGTGTCTCCACTTCCTATAATTGGTAGAAGCGGATAATCGCGCCGATTCGACGCATTCCGTACAACCTCAATATAGGAGAGCATTTTGGCAAGAATCCTGTACAGTGAAATATACCGAAGCCTACGAGAGCGGATTGTCGAAGGCAAGCATCCCGTGGGGTCGCTCCTTCCTTCCGAACAAAATCTTTCCAAAGAGTTCTCCTGCTCTCGAATGACGGTGCGCAAGGCCATCTCACTTCTCGCAAATGAAGGTCTAGTTCAGTCCATTAAAGGCAAGGGAGTCCTCGTAATCGAGACGTCACTTGCAGGTACCAGCAAAGAGGGCGCATTCACCGTAAGTGGCCTTTCTTCGTTCAGCGAATCGGCACACGCGATCGGAGCAATTCCAACGTCAAAAATCGTCTATTTCGAACACGTAAGCACCAATAAGTATCTAGCTCAATTGACGGGATTTCCCGAAGGAGAAGACCTTACGCATTTGAAGCTCGTCCGCATGCTCGACGATAAACCGGTCCTAGTCGACCGCCACTACTTCCTAACTTCTTCCGTCCCCGGCTTAAACGAGCAGAATGCTACCCTGTCGCTCTTCCATTACATCGAGGATGAGCTAGGGCTCACCATTGCCGTGAGCAAACGAACGATAACACTCGCCCAGCCTGACGCCGAGGACTGCCGGTTGCTTGACGTCGATTCTTCTTCGTATCTGGCGGTCATAACCAGCCAGACATTCGACTCAACCGGAACTCAATTTGAGTATGTCGAGGCGCGTTATATTCCGAGCATCTTCCATTTTCACGACACGGCAACGCGCACACCCCTGCCCTAACAAATGGCGCGAACGGACGCCGCCCTAGTGAATTTGTTCAACAAAAAAGCCGGGGCCCGCGCGATGCGGACCCCGGCTCAATACCGTGACGATATGTCAGTTACGTTCTACACATAGAACAGAATGTCATCGTAGGTCGGGACCGGCCAGTAGTCGGCGGCCACGATCTCCTCCATGGCATCCACGGCGGCGCGCAGCGTATCCATAGCGGGAACGACCTCGTGTGCATACACGTTGGCCTGCTCCTGGCCATCGAGGGCCTCGGCCTTCTGATGCACGGCGTCGAGCGCCTTGATGGAGTCGTTGATGGTGGTGATACCGTTGCAGAGCTTGTTGAGCGTGTTCTGCTCGCACTGCATGGCGGCCTCAGCACCGGCGGCACGAATAGTCTCAAGGCCCTTAGCGACCTTGGTGGCATAGGCGGTAATGACCGGGCGATAGGTACGACGCGCCTCGCGAACCATCGTGGTAGCCTCGATGTTCATGAGCTTGTTGTACTTCTCGAGCTTGCAGTCGTAGCGGCACTGAGCCTCGGCCTTGGTCAGGACACCCGTCTCCTCAAAGAGCGCAATGGCCTTATCGGAAACAAAGGCGGGCAGGGCGTCGGCCGTGGTCTTGTTGTTGGCAAGGCCGCGCTTCTCGGCCTCAACGGGCCACTCGTCGGAGTAGCCGTCACCGGAGAACAGGATGCGCTGGTGGTCGGTCAGGACCTTCTTGCAGTACTCGAGCGCAGCGTCCTGGAACTCATCCTCGGGCGTACCCTCAAGCGCGTCGGCGAAGGACTTGAGCGACTTGGCCACGGCGGCATCGAGCACCAGGTTGGAGTCGGAGACGTTCTGCTCGGAGCCGCAGGCACGGAACTCGAACTTGTTGCCGGTGAAGGCAAACGGGGAGGTGCGGTTGCGGTCGGTGTTGTCCTGCATCAGCTTGGGCAGGGTATCGGCGCCCAGGTCGAGCACGCCGCGCGTGGCATGAACGGAAGCCTTGCCGTCGATGATCTTCTCGACGACCTCGGTAAGCTGGTCGCCCAGGAAGATGGACATAATCGCCGGAGGAGCCTCGTTGGCGCCCAGACGATGATCGTTGCCGGCCGAGGCAACGGAGGCACGCAGGAGCTCCTGATAGTTATCGACGGCCTCGATCACCGCGGTGAGGAAGACGATGAACTGCAGGTTGTCGAGCGGGGTGTCGCCCGGATCGAGCAGATTCTCGGACTCGGTGCCAAGCGACCAGTTGTTGTGCTTGCCCGAACCGTTGATGCCCTCAAAGGGCTTCTCGTGCAGCAGGCAGACCAAGTCGTGGCGGGAGGCGATGAGCTTCATCTTCTCCATCATGACCAGATTCTGGTCGATGGCCTCGTTGACCTCGCCATAGACCGGTGCGAGCTCATGCTGGCAGGGAGCAACCTCGTTGTGCTTGGTCTTGGCGGGAATGCCAAGCGCCCACAGTTCATCGTCCAGGTCCTTCATATAGGCCGAGACGGTGGGGCGGATAGCGCCAAAGTAGTGCTCCTCGAGCTCCTGGCCCTTGCAGGGAGCGGCGCCAAAGAGGGTGCGGCCGGTGATGACCAGGTCCTTGCGCTTGCGATAGGCGTCCTTCTTGATCAGGAAGTACTCCTGCTCGTCGCCCACGGAAGGAACGACCTTCTTGGGGGTCTTGCCAAACAGCGCCAAAACGCGCTTAGACTCACGCGAGAGCGCGGTCATGGAACGCAGCAGCGGGGTCTTCTTGTCCAGGGCCTCGCCCGTGTAGGAGCAGAAAGCCGTGGGGATGCACAGGACATCGTCCTTGATAAAGGCGGGGCTAGTGGGGTCCCAAGCGGTGTAGCCACGGGCCTCGAAGGTAGCGCGCAGGCCGCCGTTGGGGAAGCTCGAGGCATCGGGCTCGCCCTGGATGAGGTTCTTGCCCGTAAACTTGGTAATGGCGGTGCCGTCGTGGTTGGGCTCCAGGAAGCTGTCGTGCTTCTCGGAAGTAATACCCGAAAGCGGCTGGAACCAGTGCGCGTAGTGCGTCGCGCCCTTGGAGATGGCCCAGACCTTCATGGCGTGGGCAACGGCGTTGGCCACATCCAGGTCGAGCGGCTCACCGCCCTCGAGGGTTGCAGCAAGGCGCTTCCAAATGTCCTTGGGGAGGTAGTCCTTCATGACTTCCTCAGAGAACACCATGGTCCCGAAGCGGTCAGTAAGTTCGGCCATACGGAACTCCCTTCGTATCGGCACCGCGTGAGAAGCGGTGTTGATTACTAACGAACGAGTCATAGCTTAGACTCGCCGTGTTTCCGCGACATTACCGTTATGTTGCCGTCGCGAAACCAATCATTGAGGTTACCCTATCGAGGCGGCGTTGCCACCCTCAACAGCCAATCAACTGCATAAATTGCAGACCTCTCCCCATGGTTTAAGGGTAGCCAATTTGGGACGGGGCTTTATTAACTGGTATTTCGCATCAGATACCATTCAATATAGCCCCATCCTACATTGACTGCCCTGTTATAGGAAATGCCGATAGCGAAGCATTTTCGATTGGTATCACCAAATCGCGAGAGAAATTCCATCGTGGCGCAGTGGTGCTGTAGAATCCTTGCAACAAAACATCGCACCTAGGCATCTAAAGGAGCACGATATGCGCGTCGACGAGGTTTTTAAGCAGGCAGCATCCCAGGGCACCGCACCCGTTTCGTTTGAGATGTTCCCGCCCAAGGGCGAGCTTACCCTCGACACGGCTCGCGAGGTGGCAGGCAATCTATGCAAGCTTTCGCCGAGCTTTGTCTCGGTCACCTGCTCGGCCGGCGGCTCGGGTAACGGTGCCACCACCGCCCCCATCGCGCATATGATTTCGAGCGAATTCGATACGCCCTCGGTAGCGCACCTCACCTGCGTGGGCCGCACCCACGCCGACATCGCCGCCAAGATCGACGAGTATCGCACCGCCGGCGTTGAAAACATCCTGGCCCTGCGTGGTGATCTTCCCGCCGGCGCGACTGAGGACGACAAGCCCGCCTCGGACTACGCCTACGCCCGCGACCTCATCCCTGAGCTCGTCGACGCCGGCTTTTGCGTGGGCGCCGCAGCCTACCCCGAGGGCCACATTGCCTGTGAGGATCTCAACGCCTCGGTCGAATACCTCAAGCAAAAACAGAATGCCGGCGCGAGCTTCTTTGTGACGCAGCTCTTTTTTGATAACGAGTGCTTCTACCGTTTTCGAGAGCTTGCCGACAAGGCCGGTATCACCGTGCCCATTACCGCGGGCATCATGCCGTTTATGGGCAAGTCGCAGATCAGCCGCATGGTCTTTATGTGCGGTGCGTCGCTGCCCTCCCCCGTCATCAAGATTCTCGCCAAGTACGAGAACGACCCCGAGAGCCTGCAGGCGGCCGGTGTAGATTATGCTGCTCGTCAGCTTTGCGACCTCAAGGAGCACGGTGCCGACGGTCTGCACCTGTACACTATGAACCGTCCTGCAATCGCCGCGACCATTATGGAGCGCCTGGGGTAATGGAAAAACCGCACGCCGATATAACCGTTGTTGAAGTGCCGGCCGACCTTGCGTCGCCGGCGCTTTACCGTATCGACGCTGCCCACCACCCTCGTGTCGACCGTGCCGAGATGCTGCGGTATCTGGGCTACGGCGGCCAGCAGATTGAGCCCGAGCTGTCGCAGCGTATTGAGCTTGTCGTTGAGCGTCTGGAGCTGGACATTGAGCCCCGTGGCGTGCGCCGCGTATTTGCCATCGATGCCACGAGCGTCGATGAGCAGGGAGAGCCCAGCATCCGTCTGGTTGGCACCAACGTTGAGCTGCGGGGCCGCGATATCTACCGCCACCTTAAAGACGCCCGCTTTGCCGCACTCATGGCGTGCACCCTCGGCATGGACGCCGAGCGTCGTCTGCGCACCACGGGGGCCCAGCAACCCCTAGAGGGAGCCGTGCTCGATGCCGCGTGCTCCGCCTATGTGGAAGCTGCCGTCGAGCAGATGGACCAGCAAGTCAAGGCTGCGGCCGCCGCACACGGACTCGCCGGTAACTGGCGCTTCAGCCCCGGCTACGGCGACTGCCCGCTTACGGCCCAACACTCAATCGTGGCTGCGCTCAACGCCACGCGGCTCATCGGGCTTACCGTCACACCTACCAGCCTGCTCATGCCCACCAAGAGCGTGACCGCGGTGATCGGTCTGTTCGACGGCGAAGTCCACGACGCCCAGAGCCGCCCCACCTGCAATATTTGCCGCATGCGCGAGCACTGCCGCTTCCGCGCCGCCCACACCACCTGCTATTCCAGCCATTAGGAGCTCATTGATGTTTACTCCGCTTATCACTCATGATCTGGACGGCGCCGCGCTGGCGGCACCCGTTGATGCCGCACGCCGTAATGGCGCCGCATACAAGACGCGCACGATCGACGACCTTCGCATTAAGGACGGTCGCCTGCGCGCCGCCATCGAAGGCACGGGGCACCTGCTGTTCGACGGCGGCATGGGTACCATGCTGCAGGCGGCCGGCATGAAGGCCGGCGCCCTGCCCGAGCTGCTCAACTTTGAGGATCCCCAGGTCATTACCGATATTCAGCGTCAGTACGTCGAGGCCGGCTGCGACGTGATCACCGCCAACACCTTTGGTGCCAACGCCCACAAGCTCGACGGAGCCGCCACCGTGGCAGATGTCTTTGCCGCCGCTGTCGCCTGCGCCCGCGCGGCCGGTGCCCACTACGTCGCCGGCGACATCGGCCCCATAGGCGTGCTGCTTCGCCCCTTGGGTACTCTCAGCTTCGACGAGGCCTATGACCTCTTTGCCGAGGAAGTGCGCGCCGGCGTCGACGCGGGCGTCGACCTCTTTATTATCGAGACCATGACCGACCTTGCCGAGATCAAGGCTGCCGTCCTCGCCTGCCGCGAGAACTCCGACCTGCCCGTCTTTGCCACCATGACCTTTGAGGAAGACGGCCGCACGTTCCTGGGTACGAGTCCCGAGGTGGCCGCCATCACGCTCGACGCCATCGGCGCCGACGTTTTGGGTATCAACTGCAGCCAGGGCCCGGCCGAGCTCCGAGGGCTCGCCGCACGTATGCTCACCGTTACCGACAAGCCCGTTATGGTGCAGGCTAACGCGGGATTGCCCCGCGTGGACGACGACGGTAACACCGTCTTTGACATCCAGGCCCCCGAATACGCCAAGGCCGTCGCCGGCATGATCGCCGACGGCGTGAGCGTCGTGGGCGGTTGCTGCGGAACCACGCCGGCGCACATGGCGGCCTTGCGCACGCTTATCGACAACCACACACCCAGCCCGCGTCACCGCAAGCCCAGTATGTCGGTCACGAGCGCCCAGACGGTCGTGGACCTTCCCTGTGACGGCCACAAGATCGCCGTCATCGGCGAGCGCATCAATCCCACCGGCAAAAAGCGCCTGCAGCAGGCTCTGCGCGACGGCGACCTAGACTACGTCGTGAGCCAGGGCATCAGCCAGCAGGAACAGGGCGCCGACATCCTGGACGTCAACGTGGGCCTGCCCGAGATCGACGAGGTCAAGATCATCCAACAGGCGACCGAGCAGCTCCAGGGCTCCACGCTGCTGCCGCTGCAGATCGACTCCACCGACCCCGCAGCCGTCGAGGCAGCCGTGCGCCGCTACGCCGGCAAGCCCATCATCAACTCGGTCAATGGCAAACAGCAAATCATGGATGAGATCTTCCCGCTAGTCGCCCACTACGGCGCCAACGTCGTCGGCCTCACGCTCGACGAAGACGGCATCCCCGATACCGCCGAGGCTCGCTTCGCCATCGCCGAGCGCATCGTAACCGAGGCTGCGCGCTACGGTATCGGACCGGACCGCATCCTCATCGACTGCCTGGTCATGACCGCCTCGACCAATCAACGCCAGGCCGAACAGATTCTGCGCGCCATGTCCCTGTGCAAGGAACGCCTGGGCGTCAAGTGCGCGCTCGGCGTGTCGAACATCAGCTTTGGCCTGCCTGCCCGCCCGCTGCTGGGCTCGGTCTTTTTGGCCGCCGCCTTTGGCGCGGGCCTCGATGCCCCCATCATGAACCCGGGCTCCAAGCGCTTTATGGATACCGTCTACAGCTATCGCGTCCTGAGCGTTGAGGACGAGGGCTCGACCGGATACATCGAACGCTACGCCGGCTGGACCGATCCGTACAAGATCGCCGCGAACCCGGCGGCGGCTCAGGCAGTATCGACTGACACCGCGCCCGCTGCTGGCACCGCCGGCACTGACAGCAACGACGACCCGATTCGTCGCATGGTCGTCTCGGGCCGCAAAGGCGAGATCGCTGCCGAGACCGAGCGTCTGCTGGCAGATCACGACGCCATGGACCTCATCAACAATCACTTTATCCCCGCCCTTGACGAGGTTGGCGTCCTCTTTGACCAGGGAAAGTTCTTCTTGCCGCAGCTCATGGCCTCGGCCGAGGCCGCGCGCGTGGGCTTTGACACCATTAAGCGGCTGATGCCCGCCGGCGAGATTGCCGACAAGGGCAAGATCTGCGTGGCCACCGTCAAGGGCGACATCCACGACATTGGCAAGAATATCGTCAAGATGCTGCTCGATAACTACGGCTATACCGTCTTTGACCTAGGCCGCGACGTCGACCCGCAAGAGGTGCTCAAGACCGTGAGGGAGCGTGACATCAAGCTCGTCGGCCTCTCGGCGCTTATGACCACCACGGTCGTCGCCATGGAGGAGACCATCAAGCTGCTCCATGCCGAGGTTCCGGGCGTCAAGATCATCGTAGGCGGCGCCGTGCTCACCCCCGAATACGCCAAGCAGATCGGCGCGGACTACTACGCCAAGGATGCCGCCGAAAGCGCGCGCATCGCCGAAGAGGTCTTTGGGCAGTAACACAACGGAAACAACCGAGCACCAAAACGTGCCGCATGTGCAACTTGTCACGTGCGGCACGTTAGAATAGACAAGACTATGCTCGTTTTGGCAGATAGGAGTGCAAGGATGGCGATCACGCCCGCAGAAATCGCGGAAACCCGCGGCATGGTTGAGGAGCAGAACCTCGACATCAGGACCATCACCATGGGTGTTTCGCTCATGGGTTGCGGTGACGAGAACCTCGACCGCATGTGCACGAAGATCTACGACCACGTGACGCACACGGCTGAGCACCTGGTCGAGACCGCCGAGAACCTCGAGCGCGAGTACGGTATCCCCATCGTCAACAAGCGCGTTTCCGTCACCCCGGTGGCACAGATCGCCGCGTGCTGCAAGGATGAGGACCTCACCCCCATCGCGCATGCCCTCGACCGCGCGGCCGAGACGCTCGGCATCGATTACCTGGGCGGCTTCTCCGCACTCGTCCAGAAGGGCATCGGCGACGCCGACCGCCGCGTTATCCAGTCCATCCCGCAGGCGCTCGCCGCCACGAGCCGCGTCTGCTCCAGCGTCAACGTCGCCAGTCTGCGTGCCGGCATCAACATGGACGCCGTGCTCATGGCGGCTCAGACCATCATCGATGCCGCTAAACTCACGGCCGACCAGGATTCCGTCGGCGCTTCCAAGTTTGTCTGCTTTGCCAACATGGTCGAGGACTCCCCGTTTATGGCGGGCGCCGTCCACGGCGGTGGCGAGGCCGACGCCGTCATCAACGTAGGCGTCTCGGGCCCCGGCGTTATGGCCGCAGCCCTGGAGACGCTGCCCGATTCCGCATCGATGATGGAAGTCGCCGAGAAGATTAAGCAGACCGCCTTTAAGATCACCCGTGCCGGCGAGCTCATGAGCCGCGAGGCTGCCCATCGCCTGGGTGTCGAAAAGGGCATTGTCGACCTGTCGCTGGCTCCCACGCCCGCCATCGGCGACTCCGTCGCGCGTATCCTCGAGATCATCGGCGTGGGCACCTGCGGTGGCCCCGGCACGACCTGCGCGCTCGCCATGCTCAACGATGCCGTCAAGAAGGGCGGCGTCATGGCCAGCTCCAGCGTGGGCGGCCTTTCGGGCGCCTTTATCCCCGTGTCCGAGGACGCCGGCATGATCGCTGCCGTCGAGGCCGGCGCGCTTTCGCTCGAGAAGCTCGAGGCCATGACCTGCGTGTGCTCCGTCGGCCTGGACATGATCGCCATCCCCGGCGACACCCCGGTCGAGACCATCGCCGGCATCATCGCCGACGAGATGGCCATCGGCGTCATCAACAATAAGACCACGGCCGTCCGCGTGATTCCCGCCATCGGCAAGGGTGTGGGCGACTGCGTCGAGTATGGCGGCTTGTTTGGCCGTGCACCCATCATGCCGGTGAACCCCAACGCCGGCACCGTGCTCGCCCACCGTGGCGGACGCTTCCCGGCGCCGCTGAACTCGCTCAAGAACTAGCTGAGGGGTTCGGGCGAGGAGCCCCGGGGAGGGCAAATATATAAGGTCGCCTGCTCGGACAGTCCTGACTCGCACGGAGAGCACATTAAGTGCTCTCCGGCTCGTGCGGAACTCGCGATCGACCTTATATATTTGCCCTCCCCGGGGCTCCCGCACAACGGGACCTCGATTGAGTTCTATCCCGGTTGCAGTCGCTTCGCTCCTGCACCACATGGTCGATACGGCGGTTTGGCGTTGGATCGGTTCTTTCTGATATATGCTGGTTGCGGCTCTTCTTTTGGGAGGAGTCGCTTTTTTGTTGCTAGGAGGTTGGCCCGTGGTTGATGGGGATGCTCGCTCTGAGCTTCTTTCTGCTGATTGGAATGACGAATGGATGCGCTTGCAAGCTGATCGGCATCGGGCTGATGATCCTTTTGAGTGGGATAAGCGGGCTCGGCATTTTCGGCCATTGGAGACTGCCCCGTATGCTCGGGATTTTGTAAAACTGCTGGCGCTTGAGCCTGGCGAGTCGGTGCTCGATATGGGGTGTGGGGCTGGGTCGATTGCTATTCCGCTTGCTCAGGCTGGGCATCCCGTGATTGCTGCCGACTTCTCTCCTGCTATGTTGGGCACGCTTGATGCTGGTATTGAGTACTATGGGCTCGAGGATCGCATTACACCGCTTGAGCTTGCTTGGGATGATGATTGGGATCTGGTTGGGCCGGTTGCCAAGGCTGTTGATGTTGCCTTTGCCAGTCGCTCTGTCACCACGACCAATCTAAAAGGTGCGCTTGCCAAGCTTGATCGAACGGCTCGTCGGCGTTGTGCTGTCACGATGGTCGCCAACTCCAGTCCGCGCTATGACCTGCACCTGATGAACGCCATCGGCGCCTCGGTTACCCGCAGCAACGGATTTGTATATGCCTTTAACATCCTTATTCAGATGGGTGCGTTGCCGCAGGTCACGTATTTTGAATCGCCCCGCCGCGACACCTTCGATAGTCTTGAGGCGGGCGTGGCGGACTTTTCTCGCATGCTCGAGCATGGCAACGAGGATAAGATTGACCGCCTGCGCGACTACATCGCCCAGCACATGATCGAGAACCCCCATGCCGGCGAGCCGGGATCCAAGGGCGTACCGCAGGGACGCTACATGCTCGACCACATCCGCAAAGTCCGATGGGCGTTTATCGCCTGGGAGCCGGTCTCCGTACCCCGCCCGTAGCCCATCTAAAGCTTGCATCGTCTTCCCGCCCGGCATCCGCATTCTTTGCGAACTGGGCAAACGCGCTCCACACCACGCCGTTCCTGCGCTATCGTGGGACAGCTCACGTAGATTAAGGCCCCATTGCGGGGCGCCCCATACATAGAAAGCGAGAACCCATGGCACTGA
>CABUVB010000015.1 GCA_902494815.1 uncultured Collinsella sp.
GTTTAGCGGCCTGAAGCCATAAAACAGTCCGTATTTCACCGCAACTGCGGAGGAGGACCGGGCGGATGGTGGAGTAGCTAAAAGTGCCCCGTCCCTAATTAGCTACTTGGGCTCGGTCGATATCCATGCTGGCGATTAGGTCGATGTTGGTGTTGAGGAGGTTGGGGAGGACGATGTCTCCCATGCGGATGGGGGCGTTGACGACTAGGCCTCGGATGAGGGCCATGGCCCGGGCGTGAAGTGCCAGTGGGATGGCTTCGGCCGTGCGCACGGGCAGCAGCGCCTCGTCGCCGCCGGATACGGCCACGGTTGAGGTGAGCACCCGCATGGGGCAGGTGAGCTCCTGGTGCGCGAATGTATCGCCGCGCGGGCAGCTGTTTCCGGTCACGGAGCGCACCTCTACCACGGAGCCGTCTGCGCTGCGCTCGTCCTCCACGGTCAGAAGGCATTCGGATGGGCAGGTGGTGCAGTTGAACTGCAGCGTTTCGATCGCGTTTATGCTCATGGCCTTACGCCTCCTCAACGGGATCGACAGATAGGATAATCTCGCTGGCACCCAGGTCGAGCGCTTGTTTGATGACCTTTGCCGGCAGCGGGAAGCTCTCCATAACGCTCGGCTTAAACGCGCGGACCTTGCCGGCAAACAGTTCCTCGTCGCCTGCCAGAATGCGCATGCGGGCGGCGTCGACGGGTCGGCGCACGCGGAAGTTGAGCTTGGTGAGCGCCACGGCCGTGATGCGTCCCGGCAGCGCGTAGCCCGCGATGCCGGCAGGGGAGACGGTGAGCTCGCAGTCCGGAACGGCGCCCGCGCCGGTCCCCAGAGCCCACGCCGCCGCAGCCGTGCCGGCACGTTCGGACTCGGTTGTCACGTTGTCGGCCAGGTCGTGTACGTGCAGCACGTTGCCGCAGGCAAAGATGCCCGGCACGCCCGTCTGCAGGCTCTGGTCCACCACGGCGCCCCGCGTGCGTGGGTCAAGCTCTACGCCCGCGGCAACCGAAAGCTCGTTCTCGGGAATCAAGCCCACCGAAAGCAGCAGTGTGTCACACGGAACAACGCGCTCGGTCCCCGGAATGGGCGCCAGGCGCTCGTCGACCTGACTCACCTCGACGGCTTCCACGCGATCGTGCCCGATCACACGCGTCACGGTGGTGGACAGGTGCAGCGGAATTCCAAAGTCCTCCAGGCAGTTCTTGACGTTGCGGCGCAGACCGTTGGCGTACGGCATGAGCTCGTACACGCCCTCGACCGAAATTCCCTCGAGCGTGCAGCGGCGCGCCATGATAAGCCCGATGTCGCCCGAGCCCAAAATGACGGCACGCGAGCCGGGCTTGAGGTTTTCGATATTGATGTATCGCTGCGCCAGGCCTGCCGTAAACACGCCGGCGGGTCGGCTGCCGGGAATCTTGATCTCGCTGCGGGTGCGCTCGCGGCAACCCATGGCAAGGACAACCGCGCGCCCGGTGAGCTGCAGCATACCGGAGGGATTCATGAGCGTGACGGTATGGACCGCGTTGTCTTCCGTAGGCTCGCCCGAATCAATCCCAATCACCATGCTGTCGAGGAACAGCGCAATGTCGGTTGCGTGCACCTGGTCGATAAAGCGCTGCGCGTACTCGGGACCGGTGAGCTCCTGTTTAAAGTGCGACAGGCCAAAGCCGGGGTGGATGCACTGGCGGAGGATGCCGCCCAGGTGCTGCTCGCGCTCCACGATGGCCACGCGCGCTCCGGCCTTATGAGCGGCCAGCGCGGCCGCCATGCCGGCAGGTCCGCCGCCGATAACGACCACGTCGAAGGCCTGCGTCGACACCGACGCTACAGCTCCGGCCTCCGCGCGTCCGTCGCGCATATCAAACGTCGCCATCCTAACGCACCCCTTTTAGCAGTCCCTCGACCAACCAAGATCCGGCATCCTCCAACAGCACCTCGCTGGGGTCGCAGCCCAACTCGCGGGCAAGGATCGCAACCACGCGGCTCTGGCAAAAACCACTTTGGCACCGACCCATGCCGGCACGGCAGCGGCGCTTGACGCCCTCGACCGAAACTGCGCCCGGGCGTCGTCGAATCGCGGCCACGATCTCGGCCTCGGGCACCGTCTCGCAGCGGCAGACGATCTGCCCCCACGCGGGATCGGACTCAATGAGCTCCTCCTTGCGCGCCAGCGGTGCGCGGTCAAAGTCGTCCGGCGCGCGGCGAATTGGGTTCCAGTCCGACCGCTTGTGCAGCTCCACGCCCGCCTCACGCATCACAAGCTCCATGCGCTCGGCAATGGCCGGAGCGCTTGCCACACCCGGCGACTGAATGCCCGCCGCCTGGAATAGCCCCGGCACCACGGCCGACTGTCCAATAAAGAAGTCGTTCGTTCCCTGAATGACCGGACGCCCGCCGGCAAATGCGCGCACCACGCGGCGTGTATCCAGATCGGGCACCAGCTTGCGCGCGCCGGTCAGCAGCGCGTTCACATCGCTCGTATAGGTCTGCGTGTCGCCCGGCTCGCGCACGGCAGCCGTGGCGGTGATCACGGTGTTGCCGTGTACGGTGCCCGTGACGATAACACCCTTGGACACCGGCGTCGGCACGGGGTAGAGCGGCATGAGCGTGCGTGGCTCCTTGTCCAGCACCACGATGTTGCCCTGGCGCCAGACCATCTGAAACTCCTCGGCGCCGGCCATGTGTGAGATGTCCGCGGCTCCGTTGCCTGCGGCGTTGATCAGGTAGCAGCAGTGCACGTTGCCAGTGGGGGTCGCCAGCGTAAAGCGCGCGTCGTCGCCCGAGCCCGCGACTTCAATCGCTTCCACCGGAGCGGACCGCATAAACGTCACCCCGTTGGCCACGGCGTTTTCCAGCGCGGCGATGGCAACCTCAAACGGGTCGACAAACCCAGTCGAGGGGCACCACAACGCGCACGTTGCATCGGCACTGGCGCGCGGCTCTAACTCCTGGATGCGGTCGGGTCCGACGATTGACAGCTCGGGCACACCGTTGGTAAGGCCATTGCTCCGCAGCTGCTCCAGATGCGCGCGGTCCTCGTCGTTGAAGCCCAACACCATCGACCCGGTGCGGCAGAACAGAAAGCCTAGCTCCTGCGCCCACGTACCGTACAACTCGCAGCCACGGGCGTTGACCTGTGCCTTAACCGTGCCCGGTGCCGGATCGTAGCCGGCGTGCACCAGGCCGCCGTTGGCCTTTGAAGCGCCCAGCGCGATATCGTTGGCTGCCTCGACCACACAAATGGACAGGTCAAACCGCGCAAGCTGCCGTGCGATGGCGCACCCGGTGATGCCCGCCCCCACAATTGCGATATCAAACGTTTCTGCCACAGTGCCTCCCAGACGAGTTGACAGGCTGTCAATAAGAACATCCTACGGTCTACACACCCCCAGCGCAGCGGCAATGCGGCGAACAGCCCCGCAACACCCGCCAACGGCAGGCGAGGGGAGACCCGATAACGTCGACAACCTCGTCTGCCGACAACTGCGGCAACCGTTTGTCTCGATCTGTAACAGTTAGACGAGGATTTGGGTTCCAGATGTTACAGATTGAGACATTTGCCATGCGGATCCTCCGTTTGTCTCGATCTGTAACATCTAGAGCCGGATTCCGCTCCCACCTGTTACAGATTGAGATGTTTGTGTCCGCACCAGCCCCGTACCCAGCCGTAGTCCCATATAAACAAACCCCGTGGTAAACTTAACCAGACTGTAAATATTCCGAAAGGTACACCCCAATGTCCAAGTACATTTCTGAGCTCATGTCGCCGCAGCTTATGGGCGTCGTCTATGCCTTCGTTGGCTTTATCATCGCCCTGTATGTGCTGTCGGTCGTCTATGTGTTCATCGACGCTCGCCGCCGCGGCGCCAGCGCCTACGTGGCATGGGGCATCATCGCTCTCATCCCGTTTGTAGGCCTCATTGCGTACCTGGTCCTGCGTCCGCACTCCTACGCGTCCGACCGCGAGGAGCAGGAGCTGGACATGGCCCTGCGCGAGCGCCAACTTGCCCAGTACGGCACCTGCCCGCAGTGCGGCGCACCCATCGAGAAGGACTTCGTCGTCTGCCCGGTGTGCGACACCCAGGTTCGCAACGTCTGCCCCAGCTGTCATCGCCCGCTCGATGCGCACTGGAAGGTCTGCCCCTACTGCCGAACTCGCATTCAGTAGCGCATCCATCGCCGGGCCGGCCGCAAGCCACGGGCACGCTTCAGGCCATGCGCGCCCCGCAGCCCCGCCCCACACGATGAAGCATGCGTAGAAAATCGCCCGCCGTGCCATTAAGGTGCGGCGGGCGCTTGTATACCAAGGCAACCTGCCTATAATGATGCAAGTCAAAAACGCCGAGCGCATCGCACGCACTTGCATCAGGCATCCGAGAGGAGAAAACATACCCATGAAGGCACTCTACAATGACGGTTCGGTGGCCGAGCTCCCGCAGGACGAGGTCACGCACGTCATCCGCCACTCTGCCGCGCACATCATGGCGCAGGCCATCAAGCGCCTGTACCCCGAGGCCGACTTTGCCTACGGCCCCGCGACCGACAACGGCTTCTACTACGACGTCGACCTGCCCGAGGGCGTCAAGATCAGCGAGGACGACTTCCCCGCGATCGAGGCCGAGATGAAAAAGATCGTCAAGGAGAACCTCAAGTTCTCCGTGTACGAGAAGCCCCGCGCCGAGGCCATCGCCCTTATGGAGGAGCGCGGCGAGAAGTACAAGGTCGAGCACATCGGCGACCTGGACGACGACGCCCGCATCACCTTCTACCAGCAGGGCGACTACATCGACATGTGCGTCGGCCCCCACATCTGCTACACCAAGGCGCTGAAGGCCTTTAAGCTCACCGGCGTCTCGGGCGCTTACTGGAAGGGCGACAAGGACAACAAGATGCTCACCCGCATCAACGGCGTCGCCTTTGCCACCAAGGAAGAGCTCGATGAGCACATGCACATGCTGGAGGAGGCCAAGAAGCGCGACCACCGCAAGATCGGCCGCGAGATGGATCTCTTTATGATGCGCGACGAGGCCCCCGGCTTCCCGTTCTTCCTGCCCAACGGTATGATCCTTAAGAACACGCTGCTGGACTACTGGCGCGAGATTCACCACAAGGCCGGCTACGTGGAGATCTCCACGCCGCTCATCATGAACAAGCAGCTGTGGAAGACCTCGGGCCACTGGGACCACTACAAGGACAACATGTACTCTACCGTCATCGACGACGAAGAGTACTGCATTAAGCCCATGAACTGCCCGGGCGGCGTGCTTGTGTACGCTTCCAAGCCGCACTCCTATCGCGAGCTGCCCATTCGCGCCGGCGAGATTGGCCTGGTGCACCGCCACGAGCTGCGCGGCGCCCTGCACGGCCTGTTCCGCGTACGCTGCTTTAACCAGGACGACGCCCACCTGTTTGTGCGCCCCGACCAGCTGACCGACGAGATCGTAGGCGTGGTCAACCTCATCGATTCCGTGTACCAGAAGTTTGGCTTTAAGTACCACGTTGAGCTTTCCACCCGCCCCGAGGACTCCATGGGTTCGGACGAGGACTGGGCTCGCGCCGAGGAGGGCCTGCGCACCGCTCTGGAGCAGCTGCACATGGACTACGAGGTCAACGAGGGCGACGGCGCCTTCTACGGCCCCAAGATCGACTTCCACCTGGAGGACTCCCTCGGCCGTACCTGGCAGTGCGGCACCGTCCAGCTCGACTTCCAGATGCCGCTCAACTTTGACCTGGAGTACGTGGACGCCGACGGCACCAAGAAGCGCCCCATCATGCTGCATCGCGTGTGCTTCGGCTCCATCGAGCGCTTCATCGGTATTCTGATTGAGCACTTTGCGGGTAAGTTCCCCACTTGGCTGGCTCCCGTGCAGGTCAAGGCACTTCCCGTTTCCGAGAAGAGCCGCGACTACGCCCACGAGGTGTGCGCCAAGCTGGAGGAGGCCGGCATTCGCGTGGTCTGCGACGACCGCGACGAGAAGATTGGCTATAAGATTCGCGAGGCCCGCAGCATCGACCGCGTGCCCTACATGCTCATCCTGGGCGAGAAGGAGGTCGGGGCCGGCAACATCTCCGTCCGCGATCGCTCCAACGAGACCGTTCAGATGAGCGTTGACGAGTTTGTTGCCAAGGTGACCGAGGAGATCAAGACTCGCGCCTAAGGCAAGCTGCACAACAATTAACAAAGGCGACCGTCCACAAAGGGCGGTCGCCTTTTTTCTTACCAAAATAAGAAAAGCCGCTGGTTGAGCGGCTTTTTTTGTTGCACAAAAAGGTACAGGTTTTTGTAGAGGGGTATGTAGATGTACCTACTAGCAGTATATTTTGCGTAATCTGGGCAAACGCTGATTAATTGCTCGTATAATGTCGTCTGTCGAAAGATACAAAAACCTGTACTTTTGCGACTGCGCCTAGCTGCGAGCGAGAAGCCTGTTCTAAACGCCCCTGCATTTGCGTACATCGCAAAGCCAAAAGAGGGGGCGAGAACATGGAACAGACGGCACGGCGCCAAGAGCAGCTGCCGGGCGCTTTTAACGGCGCCACCACCAACAGCCAGCACGGCCGCGTCCGCTGGTATCTGGTTCACACCCCCAATGGAAAAGAGCGCGAGACCTGTGAAAAGGTCCGTCGAATTATCCCGCACGAGTTGATGCAGGACGCTTTTGTGATGCAAAAGGAGTTCTGGTTTAAGCAGGACGGCGCCTGGTCGCTCCAAACCAAACCCATGTACAAGGAATACTTCTTCGTCGCCACGCACGATGCCGCCGCGCTCGATAGGGCCCTGGCCCAGTTGAGCTTTGGCTGTCGCATCTCCGGCAGTAGGGAGCGGGCGTACATGCCCATGCCGGACGATGCGCAGGATTGGTATCGCAGCGTTCTGGACGATGACGGCGTGGTGCGCAACAGCGTCGCGCGCATAGAAGACGGCGTGTTGCACATAGAGCAGGGTCCCTTGGTGGGGCAAGAGGCCCGCGTGCACAAGATCGACCGTCGCAAGCGCTGGTGCCTAGTGGACGTAGGCGAAGGCGATTCCAGCTTCAGGGAAGTGCTTCCGCTCGACGTTCCTATCAAAACGTAAGGGAGACGTTGCACCGGCAAATCATTCGTTTTTTGAATTCATAGACGGGGGGGGCCCTGGGGACAGGGACGTAAGTTTTATTGTGGCTGCTAAAGAAGTAACAGAGAGTTGTGTATCTGTGGGGGACGCGCTGGCTCTTAAAGAGTTTAAGCCGAGCGGTACGCTTGGTTACCGTTTTATTAAGAGGCTGTTTGACCTGGTGTTTAGTCTTTTGATGAGCGTACTACTGCTTATCCCTGTCGCTGTTGTGTGCGCACTCATTAGCCTTGAATCGCCCGGCAGCCCAATGTATACACAGGAGCGCGTTGGCAAGGGCGGAAAGACAATCAAGATTTTTAAGCTTCGTAGCATGGTCGCCGACGCAAACGACGTGCGTAAGTACCTGAGCCCTGAGCAGCTTCATCAATGGGAAGTCGAGCGCAAGGTCGACGATGATCCCCGCATTACTAGGGTTGGTCAGTTTATTCGTAAGTGCTCCATTGACGAGATGCCGCAGTTCCTCAATGTACTGAACGGCGACCTCTCCGTCATTGGACCGCGTCCCATTACAAGGGATGAGCTTGAACAGCATTTTTCCGACGAAGAAAAAGCTGAGCTGCTCTCTGTCCGGCCCGGCATTACTGGTCTGTGGCAGGCAACCGATCGTAACGAGGCAACCTTTGAGAGCGGCCTGCGTCAGAAGATTGAGCTTCGCTATGTCCAAAACCGTTGTTTTGCTATGGATTGGAAGTGCTTTACTGGTACCTTCGGGGCTATGTTTGGTAAGAAGAGAACGGGACGATAGATGCCGACAAACCTTACTTCTTCCTACAGTGTGTTGATGAGCATTTACAAAAAAGAAAATCCTGCCTATTTAGTTCAAGCTTTAGACAGTATGTTGAACCAAACGGTCTCTCCTGCCGAGATTGTTATGGTCAAGGATGGTCCCCTCACGCAAGAGCTTGAAGACGTGCTCCAAAATTATGACTCCCTTTATCCCGGACTATTCAATTTTGTTTCGTATGACAAAAACCATGGGCTTGGCTACGCGCTGCGACAAGGCGTGGTTGCTTGCTCTAACGAAATTGTTGCTCGTATGGACACTGATGATATTGCTCGTCCAGATCGTATGGAGAAACAGCTTGCCGCTATTGATAGCGGGCTCGATATGGTCGGAAGCGATGTTATCGAATTCGTCACGTCTCCCAATGAACCTGTTGCGGCTACTGACCTTCCCAAGGGCATCGATGCTATACGTTCTTATTCCAAAAGGCGAAATCCCTTTCGTCACCCTCCCATGACGTTTAGAAAGTCGAAAGTTATGGAGGCTGGTAACTACAGTTCCGACTTTCTCTACTTTGAGGATTGGGACCTTTTTAACAGGATGCTCGCATGTGGCTGCAAGGCGGATAACCTGAGTGAACCGCTTGTTGCGATGCGCGTTAGTGAGGATTTCTATGCTCGCAGGGGCGGCTCGCAGTATCTTAAGTACGCTAAAGCATTTAAGCAGGCTCAAGTTGAGCGTGGCTATTTCACAAAACGTGATTATTTCTGTTCTTATTTGCCGCATGCCGCCGTCTGTCTGATGCCAAATTCCGTTAGAGCGTTGATATATCGTTATTTTCTCAGGAGGTCCTAGATAT
Organism: uncultured Collinsella sp.; assembly: GCA_902494815.1. Taxonomy (GTDB): domain Bacteria; phylum Actinomycetota; class Coriobacteriia; order Coriobacteriales; family Coriobacteriaceae; genus Collinsella. The sequence goes on from CABUVB010000015.1 coordinate 8,687, forward strand.
ATGGCTTCTGATATTGATAAGCCTCTGGTTAGTGTCATTGTCCCCATGTACAACGTGGGTATGTTCGCGCTTCCTTGCGTAAACTCATTGCTTGGTCAGACTTATTCGAATATCGAATATATTATCGTAGATGATGGATGTACTGATAATACTATCGACCTTATTGAAGATGCCGTTGGGTCAGACACGCGATTTAAGATTTTGCATAAGGAGAACGGTGGTCTTTCTTCTGCGCGCAACTTTGGTACTCAAAGGTGCCACGGTGATTATGTCATGTATGTTGATGGGGACGATTTGATCGATTCGCGAACTGTTGAGTTGATGGTCGAAGCGGCTGACAAGTATCAAGTTCCGCTCGTTATCGGCTCCTTTGCGAAGACGCCTGTCCTTGATAACTATAAGATAGGTCAGAATGTAGAATTCCATGTTGAATCTGGAATTGAGCATTTTCGAAAACTTCTTTTATTAACCGGTGAGAGTGGTTCTGCTTGCGGAAAGCTCTTTGAACGATCTCTTATTAGCGACCTTGTCTTTCCTGAGGGGCAGCTCTTCGAAGACATGGGTGTAATTGCTAACATTTGTTCCAAAATTCAAAAGGTTGCATTCTCTGATGCGTGCTTCTATGCATACGTGACGAGACCTGGCTCCATTACGACGCTTACGAACCAGGGTTCCAAGCATGCTAAAGACATGGACAGGGCTATTGAGACCGTTCGACAATTTGCCGAGCCTGAATTTCAGGGCGAGTTTGAGTGCTTCCAGTCATTCTGTACGCTCCGCGTTGCAATGAGGGTTGATCCGGACGGATTTGATGATAAGGCTGAAGCCCAGAATTATTTGAGGAATGCTCGAGGGCTTGCTTGGAGGGCATCGAAGAACCCATATGCTTGTTCAAAATGGAGACTGCGTTGTGCTCTCTTTTCTATCTCTCCTAGGATTCATAACGCTTTCTATGCGTTATATGCTGCAATTTCTGGTAAGGCAATCGGGTAACTCCTATAATTAAAGGTTGATAAGATGATTTTTTCAGCTAGCGCGCATTTGTTTAACGTTACTGAATGCCACGGCGGCTTTTTGTATAACATTTACTTTCAAGATGGTTTTAACTGTTATGTTGGTGTTTTCGACACGGTTTCGACCGGAGGAAAATCAACATTTTACAAACGATATACAAAGCAGGTGTAGAGATGCCAATCTACTTCATTGCCTTTGTGTCCCATATTGCATTGCTATATTTTTCGGTAAAGATAACTAATAAGCACGTCAGTTTTCTTCTTGCGGTTATTTCGGTTCTCCCCCTTTGCTTGGTGGCGGGGCTGCGTGATGCATCTGTCGGTACCGATACCTCGGCATATCCCCTCAGGTGTTTTTATGCCTCGCAGTATTATTCGCTCACAGGTGCTATGGGTGCTTGCTCAGATCAAGAGCCGCTATTCGTGATTCTCTTCTGGATTCTGGGAAGACTGACTGGTGATTTCCACGCTGTTCTTTTTCTTTGTGAAGCCATCGTTCTCCTTCCCTATATTTTAGTTGTTAGAAAGTTGTATCCTCGCGGGTATCCTATCGTAGGTTTCTTTCTATGTTTCGTTGTGTTTGGTTATACGTTAAACATAATTAGGCAATGTATTGCTACTAGTTTGCTCGTCATGATGGTCTATGAGCTGTTCCGCGAGAAACGCGGCCCCGCTATTGTTTATTTGTTTCTTGCAGTTGGCTTTCACAAGATGTCTATCATGGGACTTTTTATTTGGATTATTTATATTTCATGCTTCAACCGCGGGCGCGAACGTTCGTATAAGACCGTTGCACTTCTTGCATGCGTTGGCGTTATCATTTTTACTATTTGCGTGATTATGATTGGCCCGGATGTAATGGAGATCGTATCTCTATTTACGTCGTCATATAGCTTTCAGATCAAACACGCTGGAATGGGCTCATTTAATACCACAATGCTTATTTATTTTCTATTTTGCCTTGCTATATGGATGTTAGGCAGTAAGGGTTTGATCTCGAACTTCGATCGATGGACGCTTAATTTCTATACGAGCAGCGGCATAATTTCTTCCCTATTCGCTCAACTTGCGAGCATCAGTCCTGAGCTAATTCGACTGAGTTTCCCTTTTCTTTTCATTTCAGGTTTTGTTTACCCCTTTTTGTCTGAAAACCTTGGCAGAGAGCGGTTTCTAACTGGGGCTCTGGGTGTTTTATTTTTCGTGTTTTATTTTGTCATTACGTTTGTATATGGCGGCAGTTGCGATCTTTTTCCGTATTCGTCGGCACTATTAGGAGTTATTTATGCATGACGAAACGCCTGACATCAGTATTGTTGTACCGGTATATAACACCGAGCGTTTTCTCCCCGCTTGTCTGGAATCTATTGATATTCAAGGAACCGGCTCTTTTGAGGTGATTCTTGTGGATGATGGTTCCACCGATGGATCTCCTGAGATCTGCGATGCTTATTGCAACAAGCGCGAGAGAGCTTTCGTTATTCACAAGGACAACGAAGGTCTTCTCGCTGCACGACGAGACGGTCTTCGCGAGGCAAGTGGGCGTTATATTCTTTCGCTCGACTCCGATGACGCTCTTCTTGAAGGTTGCATTAAAAAGGTATGCGATGTAATTGCCTCGACTGGTGCTGATATCATTTCATTTGATTTCACTATGGGATTGATGCCTATAAAACCCTCGTTAAAAGTTGATATCTGTTCTGGTATGCATACGGGTGAGTCATTTAATGCTGTTAAAAGCCTGTTGTGCGGATGCGATTTCAATAGTGTTTGGAATAAGGTCATTCGGAGAGATTTATTTGCCAGTGACGAGTGGTACTCGAAACGAGTTGGCCTTATGCACGGTGAGGATCTTTGCCAACTTCTTCCTGTTTTCGATATTGCAAAGAGTTTATTTCACATTGACGAACCGCTTTACTACTATCGTCAGCATGACGCTAATAGTACGAAGCAGTTTAAAGAAGATCAGATAACTGATTGGAGCTTTGTAAGCGACGAATTGATTCGCTATGCGAGTGAATGGTCGAGCGATTCAGTCAAAAATGCCAATAGGGGTATCAGTCGACACTATTGTGATCTTGATGAAGTTCTTTGGCATTGTGAAGTGGATAAAGAGGTGAAAAGACAATTTGATAAAACAATTAAAAGCGAGTATCAGAGGCGAATCAGTAATTGTCCGGACTATATTCATGGTCTTGTTTTGTCAAATTGCAGTATCGTTTCTTTTGCTGCTCGGCACATACTAAGCAGCTTTAAATGCCTCCGTCGTCTCTTTCTATAATGCAGGTCATTATTGCTTTTTACTAATATCTTTAGATGGAGCATTATTATTCTTGACCAAGCCTGTCCTTAGCTTTCGACTAAGTGGCGAGCATTTACGATTGAACCGACATAGAGGACTTGGTTCTGTCGTGCGGTGTATTCATTCCTAGGGCTTTAGTTATTTCGGTTGATGCTTAGAAGCTGGTCTTCGCACTTTTTTCAAAGAAGATCTCCAACGTCCCCATGTTCTGGGTGAGGCCATAGACGCTTACGTTTGTGATTTATTGTTTGTAGCCTATTCCTCTATGGGGTGCTGTCTGCGATTGGTCTTGTTGATTGCATGATAGGGCATCATGACTAAAATGTCCGAATCGATGGAAATGCATCTTTATTCGACTTTGAAGATGGGAGGAGTCAATTGTTGCAGATTCTTAATTCAATTAAGAAAGTCATAAAACTTTTACTTTCCAGCCCTATTTATGATGGTTTACTCAGGTTAAGTCGTCGTTCCGATGCTATAACCTATGCGTCTAAGGCGAAGCTGAGTATGGTTTCCCAGAGACCGTCCAATATGTTCATGCCGATTGTTTTTAAGGAAAGCGTATCTTACGACATTTCTATTATTGTGCCTGTGTATAACGTTGAGAAATACCTCAAACCCTGTCTAGACTCCATTGTGACTCAGGAGTTTTCTGGCAAGTTTGAGGTTATTATTGTCGATGATGGGTCTAAAGACGATTCTGGTGCTATAGCCGATTCGTATGGATTAATGCCCAATGTTCTTGTAATTCACCAGGTAAACGGCGGTCTTTCCGCAGCGCGCAATGCGGGTCTTAGGGTTTCTCGCGGTAAGTACATCATGTTCGTGGATTCTGATGACATGATCGGGCCAGGGTATCTTGAGGCTATGTGGAGCAGGCTCGTTCAAACATCTGCGGATTTCGTTACATCGACTTTTAGATATATGTCTGATGATGGTTTGGTTGGCGAGATAGAGAACGATAGAGCTAGTTGGATGGTGCCGTGGGGCAGACTATATCGTCGTGAAGTCTGGAATCGACTAGGTTTTCCCGTAGGCGCATGGTATGAAGATCTGATTCATCCGTTATGGATTGATTCTTTCTTCAAGGATGAGCCTTGTTATGATTTGAGCGGCTATTATTACCGAATCCGTCCTGGATCCATTATGCAGTCTACCCCTACTAATGTTAAGGGCCTTGATTCGTATTGGGTTCTCGATGAATTGATTTCTTATCGTTCGGAGCTTGGAATTTCTTACTCTCAGGAAGACTTCGATCGTATTCTTCCTCTGTTCGGGCCGCTTTTGCTTGGGAGAACCGTTGCCTTGGACAACAGCGCGCGTAAAACAATGTTTGCTTGTTGTTGCGACACGTTTAATTCAATTGATGATTTTAAGACGAAGAACACATCGTTAAACGGCAGATGGAGGGATATCGAGAGATCTCTTCGTTCTTCGGATTATAACCGTTATCTTCTCGCTTCTCTTGCCCTTGCGGCGCAGGGGGGTTCTGGGCTTAGTGTTTCAGATGCAATTAATATTTGGGTGAACAGGAACAGATAAATAATGAAAATCGGAACGATTACTTTTCACGGCGCATTGAACTTCGGGTCTGCGCTTCAGTCTCATGCGCTTCAAGTGGTTTTGGAAAATATGGGACATGAAGTGCAAATTATCGACTACCGTTCTCACGATTATGAACAGTATAAGCTGCTTCAGCTCCGACATCCAAAGGCTACGCTGCGAACATTGCGCTGTTTAAATAGGTATTTGTCAAGAAAGACTGCATTCGAGGATTTTTCAAATAAATATTTCGGCATGACGAAGAAGTCTTATCGCTGGCAAAATGAAGAGGAGATGTGCGAGCTTGCGGATCAGTTTGATTGCTTTATTTGTGGTAGCGATCAAATTTGGAATCTCGATTGTACACAAGGTGTTGTTGGCCCCTATTTCCTTTCATTCGCTGGAGATAGACGTCGAGTCGCTTACGCTCCCAGTCTTGCGCACACTTACTTTAGACCTGAGAATTTTGATGAACAGCTTGTATCCGAGTTGCTCTCAAGGTTTGATTTCTTGTCTGTTCGCGAGGAGGAGACGGTTCCGTTATTTCAGCCCCTTGTCGATGCGCCTATAGATGTTGTCTTAGATCCCACACTTTTGTTGGATTCTGACGACTACGCAGATATGGCATCTAAAGATGTTTTGCAGGGTGAATATATATTTATGTATCTACTACGCAAGTGCCCCGAACTTATTGAGAGCACCGTCGCGATGACGGAAGCAACGGGCATGAAGGTTGCTTACATATCTGATAAAAACCTAGATATCCCAAATTCTATTAACCTGTTTGGTGTTGGCCCTGAGGAGTTCGTCTCGCTTATTGCGCACGCAAGCCTTATTCTTACCAATTCCTTTCATGCAACTGTATTCTCAGTTCTCTTTCATAGGCCCTTCCGCGTATATGCGACTGATAAGTCTGGTGCGCGTATGCGCGACTTGCTGAGTAATATCGGGCTGTCTGACCGTTGCGTCGATGTTATGTGCGCCGACGATATTGTCCCTTGTGAGTGGAGTGACGTGGACTCTCGCCTGGATTCTCTGCGGGAGCATTCCTGTGCTTATCTTAGAAAGGCGCTTTCGTAATGGGGGAGACGCGTCGGCTTATTAAGAACACTGGCATTATTGCGGTGGGCGGAATGGCAACCAAGCTTGTTTCGTTTCTTTTGCTGCCGCTCTATACCTCAGTTCTTTCCACTGGCGACTATGGTACCGTCGACTACATCAATACTATCGCCCTGTTCTGCGTTCCTGCTGTCTCCCTACTTATGGATGAAGCACTGTTTCGGTTCCTCATCGATTGTCGCACCGATGGTGATCGGTCTAAGGCCGTGACCGCGTCTTGTGCTGTTCTTCTTGCTGGCTGCGCGTGCTTTGCGGTCTTGGCGATTCTCGTCTGGTTGCTATTTATGCCAGAAAATCTTGGCTGGGTCGTGGGCCTTGTTGTCGCTGGCGCGCTTCTGCAGATGGCTTCTGCGGTCCTACGTGGTTTCGGGGATACCGTGGGTTACTCCGTCATGAATTTCACTGCGAGCGCTCTTACCATCGTGCTAAACGTTCTGTTTATCGCTGTTCTGCGTTGGGGGGTTGTGGGCATGCTTTCCGCCACGGTTATTGCGCAGGGCGGCGTTGCCCTCGTGTTCATGGTCATGCGGAAGCTCTGGCGCTATATCGATCCGTCGGCTTTCTCCATTTCCTATGCTCGAGACCTCCTACGGTATTCCTTTCCGCTCATTCCCAACAAGGTTTCCTGGACTATTAACAACCTGCTAGACAGGCTGATTATCATGAATACGCTCGGTGCTTCTGCCGCCGGCGTGTACGCCGTCTCTTACAAGTTCCCCGGTGTCATGGACCAGGTGTATGGCTTCTTCTATCAATCTTGGAAGGAGAGCTCGGCGCGCGTCCTCAACTCCGATGAGGACGAGTCGACTTTCTATAACTCTGTGTATCGTGCGCTAAGGCGTTTCATGATGAGCGTCGTTCTGCTTATGTCTGCGCTTATGCCCCTCGTGTACGGCATCCTGATTAAGGGTTCATTCGGTGAGGGCCTGCTGTATGTGCCGATATTGCTCCTGGCGACGTACTTCAGCAACATCTCCGGCTTTTACGGTGGCATCTTTACCGCACATAAGGAAACCGGAATTATGGGTACTACCACTGCGGTGTCTGCAGCCCTTTGCGCCGTTCTGTGTGTTGTGTTGATTCCGCACTTCGGTCTTTATGGTGCATCTGTTGCAACGCTTTTGGCGATGATCGTGGTTAATGAGTACCGCAGAATTAAGGTCACTAAGTTTACGAAGCTTGTCGAAGACCGGGTTGAGCAGGTTTTAACTTTAGTTTCAATTGTCGGCGTATTCGTTTTCTATTATCTGTCCGCTTACGGTGCGGGCATCTTAAGCTCGATCGCCTGCCTGGCAATTGCGCTGGCTTTTTCCGTTTATATGAACGCCGATATTCTGCGCAAGTTCATTTCGGCTTGCAAATAGGGGGATAACTGCATGTCTACCGTGAAAAGGGGCGAAGTTCCCACTCTGTTTGAGTCACCGTTGCATTGCTGCGGATGCGGGGCGTGTGCCGCCGCTTGCCCGAAAGGCGCCATCGCCATGTCCGAGGGCAAGGACGGGTTCATTCTTCCTGTAATTGACGGCGATCTATGTATCGGTTGCGGCGCCTGCACGAGGGCGTGCGGCCTCAACCGGGGGATAGGCTCCAATTCCGCTGGACCGTTCTTTGCCGCTGCCGGTAGGGATGATGTCTCGGAGTCCGCTTCTGGCGGAGTCTTCGGTGCCGTTGCGCGTGAGCTTATTTCTTCTGGCGGCGTCGCATATGGTGCTGCTTATGAGCGTGAGGGGAATACGCTTCGAGTGTTGCACCGTCGTGCGGCGAGCGTTGATGAGCTTCGCCCGCTTCTTAATTCAAAATACGTGCAGAGCGATGCTAGAGTTTGCTTTGCCGATGTTAAGGCGGATCTTCGTGAGGGCAGGCAGGTCCTGTTCTGCGGAACACCCTGCCAAGTCGCCGGCCTTAGGGGCTTTCTCGGACGCGATTATGGGAACCTGACAACCGTTGACCTGGTCTGCCACGGCGTCCCTTCCGGCCGCATGTTCGCGGACTGCGTTGAGGGCTATGGCAAACAGCTTGGGTCTCCCGTGGTTGATTTCCGGTTTAGGTGCAAGCGCGAGGGGTGGGGCAACTCTCTCCTTCTTTTTCTTTTTCTTGAGAACGGAAGAGAGGTCACCATTCCTGCGTCGAAATCCCCCTACTACGACATGTTCTTGAACCTCAAGACGCTTCGCGACAGCTGCTATAGGTGCCCCTATGCAGGGAAATTTCGCGCCGGCGATCTTACTATCGGCGATTATTGGGGCGTCGATGTAAACAGGCCCGACGTCCTGAAGGATGCCGAGAAGTTCAATCAGATGAAGGGCGTTTCCTGCCTGCTGGTGAATAACGAACGCGGCAGGGAGTTTATTGAATCCAGCAAGGCTCTGGACTTGTACCCTGTCGAATTTGACGATATCGCTAAGGGCAACGATCAGCTCCGCCACCCGAGCGCTCTTCCAAAAGACAGACAGCTCTATATTGACGCATATGTCGAAGGTGGTTGGCATTCCGTTGAGTGTATGTATAAAAGGCGAGAGCGTGGAATAATTTTCTATACCAAGAAATTAGTAAGAAGGCTTCTCCCTGAATCATGTCGGGAGATTGTCAAAATGTATTTAAAGGGTCTTGCAGGCTAGGTAAGGACCCACGCCTGGGCGGGCCCCCCGTTGGGCTCGTAGAGCCATACCGTGTTGCCCTCCGAGGTACGCTGCCCCCGGTCGTCCAGCGCCAGCCCGGAGGCGGACGTGAACGAGTGGCGGCCTCCGCCCAGGTCCGAGACGCGCCACAGCTGCGAGGCGGAGCCGTCCGCCTCGGCCAGCACCGCCCGGTTGCCCGACTCGGTCAGCAGGAGGCCGCCCGAGGAGATCCTGTAGAGGCCCGTCGCCCCGTCGCGCTCGAGGTAGAGGGCGCCCGCGTCCGAGGACAGCGAGCAGCCCGATGCGGAGGCCGACACGGCCATCCGGTCGTCGAGGGCGGTCGCGAGGCGGTAGGGGCCGTCGTCAATCACACTTCCCAATGCTGCTGTTTTGTATTCAGCCTTCAGGTCGTACTTAGCGTTCCATTTGCTGTTCGATTCTTTTGTGACGTTAGACGTCGCCGTTAGATTAACTTTTGCGCCATCAGTCTTCCACTCCCTCTGATTCATCGCATAAGCAACAATCCCATTCTGAATTCCCGAAATACTCGGCGGGAAGGACTGGTTGTCGGCATCGATAGAAAAGCTCTCTTCCTTGGCATCCAGGTGCCGCTGAATGCGGTCGGCATATTTCTTGGCCCATTCATCGACTTTGCCATTTCTCACAAAGTAATTGTTGGATAGATCTGTCGAGCGGTAGGCGTAGTCGGCCTTCTGGTAGTTAGCCGTGTGGTCGGAGTGGGCGATTGCCATGAGCTCGTCGGTCAGGCCAAAGTACAGATGGCGCTGGTCCAGGTCTCCGTACCAGTTGTCGCTGGTGTCGTCCCAGGTTAGGTCCATCTGGCACCATTTGCCGTCGATCTTTACGGCGTTCCAGGTGTGGCCGTTGCCGGTGATGCGGCCGTTGGCGATGCCCGCGGCGTCAAGGAGCTTGGAGTA
>CABUVB010000016.1 GCA_902494815.1 uncultured Collinsella sp.
CATCAGCCCCTTCTTTGGCGATGTCGGCGCCGGTGCCGATAGCAAGGCCCACGTCGGCGCGCGCCAGGGCGGGGGAGTCGTTGATGCCGTCGCCTACCATGGCGACCTTGCCGCCCACATCCTGCAGCTCGCGGACGTGGCGCTCCTTGTCGGCAGGGAGGACGTCGGCGATGACCTGTTCGCTGCTCAGCCCCACGCGGCGGGCGATGGCCTCGGCCGTCACGCGGTTGTCGCCGGTGAGCATGCGCACGTCGACGCCGAGCTTGCGGAGCGCGGCGATGGCCTCGGCGCTCGTCTCTTTGACCTCGTCAGCCACGGCGATGGTGCCGACAAGCTCGCCGTTCTTGGCAAAGAACAGCGGCGTCTTGCCCTCGGCTGCGAACTGTTTGGCAAGGCCGGCGGGAACCTTCGCGCCTAGCTCGTCCATCAGACGCACGTTGCCGGCGGCGATGACATTCTGCCCCTCGCGTGCCGTAACGCCTCGCCCGGGCACGGCGGCAAAGTCCTCGACCATGCGTGCGACGATTCCGCGCGCCTCGCACTCGGCCATAATCGCCTCGGCCAGCGGGTGCTCGCTTGAGCGCTCCAACGCGGCGGCCAGCTTGAGCAGCGCCTTTTCGCCCATGGCGGGCGAGCCGTCGGCGTGCGCGGCAACCACAATGTCGGTCACGGCAGGCTTGCCGCGGGTGACCGTGCCCGTCTTATCGAGCACCGCGGTGCCCACGCTGCGCAGGTTCTCCAGCGCCTCGGCGCTCTTAAAGAGAATGCCCATCTCGGCGCCCTTGCCGGTGCCGACCATAATGGCGACGGGCGTGGCCAGGCCCAGCGCACACGGGCAGCTGATCACCAGCACGGCGACGGCGGAGGTAAGCGCTTCGTTGATGCTTCCGGTCAGCGCCATCCACGCCACAAAAGTTATGGCAGAGATTACAAGCACCACGGGCACGAACACGCCGGCGACCTTGTCGGCCATGCGGGCGATGGGCGCCTTGGTGGCGTTGGCGTCCTCGACGAGCTGGATAATCTTGGCGAGCGACGTGTCGGCGCCCACACGCGTGGCGCGGAAGGTAAACGAGCCCGTGCGGTTGACCGTGGCCGCGTTGACGGTGTCGCCGGCGGTCTTCTCCACGGGGATGGACTCGCCGGTCAGTGCACTTTCGTCCACGGCCGAAGCGCCCTCGAGTACCACGCCGTCGACAGGGATGGACTCGCCGGGGCGCACACGCAGCACCTGGCCGGGCAGAATGGCATCGACGTCGACGGTGGCCTCGGTGCCGTCCTCTGCCACGACGGTCGCGGTCTTGGGCGCTAGGTCGATGAGCGCCTCGATGGCGCCGCCGGTCTTGGACTTGCTGCGCGTCTCGAGGTATTTGCCTACGGTGACGAGCGACAGGATGGTGCCGGCGCTCTCAAAATACAGATTGTCCATGCCCGTCATCATGGCCTCGTGGACCTGACCCGCGGCTAGCTGGTCGGCCATGATGAACATGGCGTAGAGCGACCAGGCGATGGAGGCGGTGGCGCCCACGGCAATAAGGGCGTCCATGGTAGGCGCGCCGTGTGCGAGTGATTTAAACCCGTTGATAAAGTACGCGTCGTTGACGTAGACGATGGGAATGAGCAGGACGAGCTCGGTGAGCGCGAGCGTCATGCTGTGGATGTGGTCCGTGAAGATGCCGGGCAGCGGCCAACCAAGCATGTGCCCCATGCCTATGTAGAACAGCGGGATGAGGAAGATGATCGAGATGATGAGGCGGGTGCGCATGGCAGAGGCGGCGGCCTCCAACTTTTTGGTCGGCGACTCCATATGGGTGACGCCAGACCTGGCCTGCGAGCTGCCGCTTGAGCCGGCGGCACCGGTGCCCGCATCGACGGGCGAGGCCGAGTAGCCGGCACGGTCGACGGCGGTGCAGATATCGTCGGGGGAGACCTGCGCGGGGTCATAGTCGACCATCATGGAACCGGCGAGCAGGTTGACCGCGACGCTCTCGACGCCGTCGAGCTTGCTCACGGCGCGGTCCACATGCGCCTGGCAGGCGGCGCATGTCATGCCGCCCACGTCGAACTTATCTTGAGCCATGGCTGCTCCTTTCCGTGGTTCGGTGTTGGAATTGTTAACCTGCCGATACTATACACCCATACCCCCTGGGGGTGTCCAGTACAGAAAGAAATGTATGACATTTCGTTACAGATGAGGGTAGTTGTTTGGCCGATGGACCGTCCCAACCAATCATCTCAATCTGTAACATCTGAGGACCGTTTTGCCTGCTAGATGTTACAGATTGAGATGTTGTCTCGCGGGGTTGGGGTTTGTCTCGTTCTGTAACATCTAGACCTGTATCTGCCGAGCTAGTGTTACAGATCGAGACAATTGCCGGGGAGGGGTCCCGTCACGGCAAGACGCCCGCTCTCTAGATACAGAATCCGGGGATCACACAGGTTCGTTTGTTTGGCTTGTCCGCAGGCGTTGCGTACGTAAAGACGTCGCCGTCGTGTCCAACGCGATTCAAATAGAGCGTGCCTTCGGTCTCCGATGAGTCGGGGCTCACCGTGCGCTCCCACCAGCAGGTGTCCTTGCCCTTCCACTGGCGGACCATCGTCTCGTTCGTGGAATACGGGCTCACCTTGAGCTCGCGGAAGAGCTGATACTCCTTGCCCTCGCCGTTGTAGATGTCTGCCAGGTAGTGATAGTCCTTGACAAACGAATCGGGCGGTTGCGTACCGCACAGCTCGACCATGGCGGGCAGCCAAAGGGTTGCGGGCAACTCGCTCAGACACGATGCACTGTTGGCGGCGCCAGCGTTATTCGAGATCTTTTTGACAGATTTGATGAGTGCGCGCAACTCGTTGGGCAGCAGCTTAAGGCCGTCGCCGTTGAGCCATTCCCGCAGCTCGCAATCTGCCCAGCCGGCGCTCGGCGGTTCAGCCGCAGCGTTGCGCTCGGCAATACCCGCATCGAACATAAACGTCAATCCGGCCTTGCCCGTCCCGTCCAGAAGCTCATCGTGGCGGATGCCCACAAGCTGCGCGCCAACCTGCAGCCCGTTGGTGAGCGTGACACGTTTGGTACACGGATAGGGGATATGCCCATCGGCATCGAGCAGGTGATAGCGCTTGGCAATCTCGCGTGCCTCGCTACGGGTCTCGGCGGCCTTAATCTTGAGCGAAATCTCCTGCAGCTGATCCCAGGTGTAGTCGTCAAGCGAACCGCGGATGCCGTCCAGGTAGTCGGGGATGCCAAAGCCATGGGTCGCCGCCCCAACGACGCTGAGCCCCGCAACGGCTGCAACGACGCCACCGATAATAAACCGGCGGCGGGTCATGGCATCGTGCCGGGCCTGCTCCAGAATCTCTCGCGCGCGCTCGCCGGCGACGTCGACCTTAAGGTGCGTACCGGAGTCGATGTCGATTGCGGCGTCACTGCCCGCGCCCTCGCGGCCCTCGGATTCGGCGTCGGTGAGGTATGTCGAGAGCACCTCGAGCATCTGCTGCTCGGTAGGGCGATCGCACTGCTCGACTGAGAGACCCTTCATGATGATTTGGACAAGCGCTTCATCGCCCTCGCAGCGCGGCTCGAGCGGTGCCGGCTTGGTCTTGGTCTTTACGAGATAGAACGAGCCGGTTGCAGCGGCGTCCGTCGACTCAAAGTCAAACGGTTTGCGACCGCTGTAGAGCTGGTACAAAATGCTCGAAAGCGCGTAGACATCGATTGCCGGCGAACGGCGAAGGGCCGTGATGCCTTCGATATCCTGCGTGAGCATTTCGGGCGCAGCGTATGCGGGCGTGGCAAAGCGCCAGATGTCGGCGCGCCGGGTGATCGTGTCGTCGCCGAGAGCCATGGTCGCGGAGCCCATGTCGATGAGGCAGGGGTCAAAGGAGCAATCGGCAATCTGCTGCTCGAGCGTTCGGCTGGTGGTGCGGAACATGATATTGGCAGGCGACAGGTCGCGATGGATGACCGGATTCACGAGGCCTTGGGTCATCAAGAGCGCACGAAGCACGGCGTTTCCGACGGCGGCGACCATCTGGGTGGTCAGCCCGCCCGAGGCGTCGTGCAGAAGCAGGGGCAGCGCCTGCTTGAGCGAGGTGCCCTCGACCCACTCCATGAGGATGAGCGGGTCATCCTCACACGAGCCGTAGCCATAGACGCGCGGAAATCCGCGCAGGTGCGAGACGGTACACAGATGACGGTACTCCTCGAACAGCGCGGCGGTGCTGGCCAGGTGCGCTGCCGATTGCTCGGCGGAGCGGTCGGGGGCTTGGCCGGAAAGGATGGCGTTGTCCTTGAGTAGCTTGACGGCAAAGACCTCGCCGCTCGTGTTGGTCGCGCGCAGCACGTGCCCGATGTTGCCGTTGTTGCGGTGGGCCGTCTGGAGAATAAGCGTCATAAACCGACGCTTGGCGTCGTCCTCGGCGCTGGGGTCGACCGCCACGGCGGTATCGAACGTATCGAGACGGATGAGTTTGTCGCCATAGGCGCTATCGGTAGTATCCATGGCGTTCCTTTGTCTGGCATGGGTTGCCGCACGTATACGTGAGCAGTGCGGATATCGGTAAAGTACCATGATAGCCGCACTGCCCACGTATACCGCTGAGCATTGTCGTTTACGACGCAGAAGGTAGAGGACGAAAGACGGACGGCGACCGTCTTTCGATCACCGTCCGCGCTAGTCCACAATGACAAGGAATGTCGTGTAGAGACCCAGATGGAGCCTGTCGCTGTTTTCGATTTCCACTGGGGGATAGATCTTGCCGGGCTCGCGTTGGTCGCGCGGCGGCTCAATCACAATATCGCCGTCGCCTGCGCCCGATTCGAGCACCGTGCCGTTGGTCGATCCAAGGCCCTGGGCGTACCAGTGCTCACCCTCAAGCCAAATGCGAAGATGCTCGCGCGATGCGTCGGCGCCCACATCGGTGATGCTGGGCGAGGTTTTGGGCAAAGAACCAATCACGGTGCCGTGCGGATCGCGTGTGAGGGGATGGATTTGCATGTCGGCGCAGTTGTCGGCATGGGTTCTGAGCAGACCGAGGTTGGGGGCGACGGTGCGTGGCTGCTCCAGGCTGCTCATAAAGCCACGTCCGACGGTAGTTTCGGTGGTGCCAAAGTGCCCGCCCGTCTTGCTGTCGCAAAAGCGCTCGACGGTGGCCACGCCCTGAACGGGATCGGCGAGCGCCCCCGTTGCCACAAAGAGCATAAGGTAAAGCGTGCTTTTCTCGCGCACGGCATTGCCGTCAAAGTTGTCGATGCGATTGAGGGCATTTGCATATAGGCGGCTGTCCAGCTTGTAGCTGGTGAGAGCCGACATCATTTCGTTGGCGGCCGGACCGCGATAGTGCTCGGCGATTGCCCGATAGGCGGACTCGCCGCCGCCGAGCTTGCTGCAGATTGCCGAGGAAAGGTTGAGCGTGGTGACGGTAAAGTCGCTGTAGATGGAGGGCGCGCACTGGTCAGGCTTGCGATGGACGATGTAACGGGTGAGATACGAGCGGTTGGAAGAGCATTTCTCGAGCAGGGTACTGCCGAGATAAGAGTTTCCATTGATGAGCATTCGGGCGATCTCGAGATGTTTAAGACCGCCGAACGAGCGAATATCGTTATAGAGGACCGAGCAAGGCGTCTCTGCTGCCACGGATACCTCCTTTGATTGCTTCCTAGCCAATATAGCGATAGGAATTAATGGCCCCCGGTGGGCGACGTATTAAATGGCTGCGCAATATATAGCGTAACCAAAGCAACATTATAGGCCACATGTTCGAAATTGCAGGAAGCCTGAGAGATTTGGTTTGGACTGGACGGAAATCCCCCTCTGTCTTGATCTATAACAATTAGGACCGATTTTACTCGGTAACTGTTACAGATTGAGACGTTTGTGAACTGTGTCGACCGTTTGTCTCGATCTGTAACACGTAGAGGAAGATCTGCCCTGTAGATGTTACAGATTGAGACAATCAGCCAGCCCCGCCCCGTCCGCCTCGTCATCTGTGGTTTACGTGGGGGCATGCGAAGCGCGGGTATACTAACCCGCGGCGAATCTGCTCCATCGCTTAGAGCTGCTGCGTCTGGACGGCGCGTGATAGGGCTGCCAAAGCGATCGCCAGCGTGCTGAGCAACGTCCTCTCTGTGCGCACCCGTTTTTGTATGTATTAGCGCACTACCAAGCACGCCCGCGCGGCCGCATACCGTGCCCATAACGCGTGCAGATAAGGAACAACGACATATGCGTAATTCTGTATCTGACGTCACCGACGCCGAGATCCTGGACGAGGCCCGCGAGGCCATGACCCAGGCTGCCTTCGATGCCGCCGATGAGGCCAATGCTGCCCAGGCCGTCGAGTCCGCTACCGAGAGCCTGCCCGCCTTTGACGAGCTGGGCCTCTCCGACGAGATGCTTCGTGCTATCGAGAACCTGGGCTACACGGCGCCCACGCCCGTGCAGGCCGGCTCGATCCCCGTAGTGCTCGAGGGCCGTGACCTGCTTGCCGCCGCTCAGACCGGCACCGGCAAGACGGCTGCCTTTTTGCTGCCGACCATGAACAATCTGGAGCACATCGCTCCTCCCAAACCCGTGCGCGAGCGCGGCGGCCGCAACCGCCGTCGCGGTGTTAAAAAGCCCGAGGGCAACGGCCGCGGCCCCGTGATGCTCGTCATCACCCCCACGCGCGAGCTTGCCCAGCAGATCGACGAGGTCGCGAGCAAGATCGCCGACGTCACGGGCCACGTTGCCGTGACCGTCGTGGGCGGCGTGAGCTACAAGCCGCAAACCGCTGCCCTCAAGTACGGCTGCGACATCCTGGTCGCAACGCCGGGCCGTCTGGTCGATCTGATCGAGCAGGGTGCCTGCCATCTGGACGAGGTCAAGGTGCTGGTGCTCGACGAGGCCGACCGTATGCTCGACATGGGCTTTTTGCCTGCCGTCCGCCGCATTGTGCGCGAGACGCCGGCCGAGCGCCAGACGCTGCTGTTCTCGGCGACGCTCGACGAGGAGGCCGTGGGCGAGATCACCGACCTGGTGAGCGACCCGGCACGCGTGGAGATCGCGCCCGCCACGTCGACCGCCGACACCGTCGACCAGTTTGTGTTCCCGGTGTCCATCGAGGCCAAGAACAACCTGCTGCCCGAGTTCCTCAAAAAGGAGGGCCCGGAGCGCACTATCGTCTTTATGCGCACCAAGCACCGCGCCGACAGCTGCTGCCGTCGTCTGGAGCGCAAGGGCATCAAGGCCGCCGCGATTCACGGCAACCGCAGCCAGGCTCAGCGCGAGCGTGCCCTTTCGGCCTTCCGCGACGGTACCGTTGACGTGCTGGTGGCAACCGACGTGCTTGCCCGCGGCATCGACATTAGCGACGTGCGCTACGTCGTGAACTTTGACGTGCCGGCCGAGCCGACCGACTATATCCACCGTATTGGCCGTACGGGCCGCGCCGGCGAGCTGGGCTGGGCCATCACGTTTGTGACCGAGCAGGATGTCGATGAGTTCTACGAAATCGAGAAGCTCATGGACAAGACCGCCGACATCTACGAGGCCGGCGACCTGCATGTGGGCCCCAATCCGCCCGCGGTTGACCCCGAGCGCGATCCTGCGGCCTTTAAGGTGAAGAAGAAAACCAAGCGCGGCAAGTCCAAGAGCAAGAAGAAGCTTGAGCAGGCACGTCGCGACGGCAAGCGCAACGGCGATGACTACGGCGATGTGGCCGGTCGTTCCAACCGCGGTCGCGACGAGCGTCGAGGCGACGGCGAGCGTCCGAGCCGTCCCAAGCGCGGCGGCAAGACCCGCGTGCGCGAGGGCGTTCAGGCTCGCGTGGACGAGGCTGTGGAGAGCGTGGCCCGCGAGGTGGCTGCCGAGGAGCGCGGCGGTGCTGACGCCGTCAAGCAGGCCCCGCGTGGCAACCGTGCCGAGCGTCGTGCCAAGCGGTTCCAGGGCGAGGCGCATCGCCGCCGCCGCGAGGACGAGGATCGCGGTGGCCGTCGTCGTGTCGAGCGCGAGGACGAGGGCCGCGGTTCGCGCGGTGGCAAGCGCGGTTCGGGCGACCGCCGTCGTTCCGGTCGTGATGACGAGCGCGGCGGCCGTGACGAGCGTCGCGGCGGCGAGGGTCGTGGTGAGCGTGCTGCCCGTGGCGGTGAGTCCCGTGGCGGCAAGCGCTTTGAAGAGCGCGGTAGCCGCGGCGGCGAGCGTCGCGAGGGTGCTCGCGGCAATGGCGGCCGCGGCGGCGCTGGTCGTTCTAACGAGTTGCGCGACCGTCGTGACCCGCGTGCCAGCCGCGATCGTCGCGATGACTGGCGCAACTACGACGATACCCGCGAGGAGCGTCGTGGCGGCTATCGTGGCGGGCGTGGCGGCAACCAGGCCGGCTCCCGTGGCGGCCGTGCCGGCGGTCGCGATAACCGTGGCAGCTATGGCAATAGTCGTGGTGGCAAGCGTGGCGGCAGCTCCCGTCGTCCCGGTGACGGCGGCGGCAAGCGCAAATAACACACGCATCGCCCGCTAGAGCGAGGTGAACCAAGGGCCCCGAGCAACTACGCTCGGGGCCCTTTTTGTTTGCCGTATCCGATCGCTAGTTCAAATGTGATTTCCTCGGGAATGCATCTAGAGGATGCCGTGGGCCTGTTTCCTACCATGCGGCAATGGGTCCCATGGGGTGCGCCGTGCATTTTTTGGAGTATTCTGCAGTTCGAGTTGTCTGCATATGATTTGACGTCGCCAACGGTG
The DNA here is from genome assembly GCA_902494815.1 of uncultured Collinsella sp. Classification (GTDB taxonomy): domain Bacteria; phylum Actinomycetota; class Coriobacteriia; order Coriobacteriales; family Coriobacteriaceae; genus Collinsella. The sequence continues at coordinate 8,709 of CABUVB010000016.1, forward strand.
GCTTTCGGATATCCCTAGCGAGCGTTCTGAGTCAGATTTCGTCGTTTTCCGGAGCAGGGGCGCGTCATTCTCGCCATGTCGGAACCCAAAATGACGCAGCGCCCTAAAGGTTTGCCCGCTCGGGGTATTGCTGGCGCGGTCACGTTGCAGAATACTCCGTTTTTTGCACGGGCCAGGATGGGGTACCTCAGGAGAACACGGCGGTATCCCGTAAATATATACAATCTGTACCGTAATTTATACAAAACGAAGAGGCAGACAGCGTAGGGTTGGTGCATTGGGGTGCTTGATGCACCAAAATGGGGATCCCACGTGCCGTATACTCTGGCTGGATGTGAAAACGGCTTGACGCGTTGCCAGACGTAGGGGGAGGGTGTCTCGATGAGCGTATTCGAAATTGTGTTTAGTCCGACGGGTGGAACGCAGAAGGTGTCTGGCCTTGTGGCCGGGGCACTGGACAAGAATACCGTTACCGTCGATCTGACCGATAGCGGGCTAGATTTCAGCGCTGTCTCGATGACTGAGGACGACGTGGCCGTAATCTCTGTGCCGGCGTATGCCGGTAGAATCCCGGCTGTGGTGGCTGACCGGTTGGGCATGGTTCACGGCAACGGAGCGCGGGCCGTTCTGGTGTGCGTCTACGGAAACCGCGCGTTTGAGGACACGCTCGTAGAGCTGGAGGACGTTGCGAAGCATGCGGGATTCCGGGTGATCGCGGCAGTTGCAGCCATTGCAGAACATTCCATTGCGCGACAGTTTGCTGCTGGGCGACCGGATGCGCAGGATGCGGCGCAGCTCGCAGAGTTTGCGCAGCAAATTCAGCAAAAGCTGTTGGCTGAGGATACATCCGAGCCCTCTATTCCCGGCAATCGTCCTTATAAACAAGCCAGAGGTCACCGCATGGCACCCGAGGCAACAGAGGATTGTGTCTCCTGCGGTGCATGCGCCGCGGCGTGCCCCGTTGGTGCTATCGACAAAGGTGACCCCAAGCGAGCAGCTGGCGAGGCGTGCACCTCCTGCATGCGCTGCATCGCCGTATGTCCGCGAGGTGCTCGCAAGCTTGATCCCAACAAACTATCCACTGTTTCCCAGATGCTGAGCAAGGTTTGCGTCGTGCGGAAGGAATGCGAGCTCTTTATCTAGCGCATACGAAATTGGTGCAATGGGGCCAGGTTAATCTGCGCCGACCTGGTGCAAACAAACCTGTCCCCAATGCACCAGAGTGAGGAGTGTCCCCGAGTGCCGGCAGAAAAGGAACGTCCCTAAGTACCGCATAAATACCGTTTATCGGAGAAAAAATACCGTTCGCCGGTCATAATGATTGTTCCGGCTTTGGGCTTGTCTACAATAACCCCCGTAAAAGAAATGCGGAAGGTTACCGAGTCCCCTCGGACGTGGGCCTAACCAAAGTCTTTGATCGCGAGCGTCTCAATGGGCGCATTCGATTGATTTTGGTTGGGCTATATTTATGAAGGGACATGTCACCATGGGTTTCTTTTCTCGCCTAATGGGTGGTTAGGATAAGCAGACGACTGCGGCTTCCGAGTTCGAAATCCTCGCTCCCGTTTCCGGCGAGCTTGTTCATCTAGAAAATACCAATGACCCCGCTTTTAGCAGCCGTGCAGTGGGCGATGGCGTTGCCGTGGTTCCCCAAGAGGGAACGGTGTGCGCTCCCGTTTCCGGCACCGTCGCGGCGCTGTTTCCGACTGAGCACGCGCTGGGCATCATGTCCGACGACAGCTCCGCTCAGGTGATGCTGCATATCGGAATCGACACTGTTAAGCTTGAGGGCAAGGGCTTCCATGCGCTTGTTGCCCAGGGTGACCATGTCGACGCGGGCCAGCCCCTCGTCGAGGTCGATTTCGACGCGGTCCGCGCCGCCGGCTTCGATCCCACGGTCTTCGTTATCGTGTGCGAGCGCTCGGAGAACTCGACTCTTCGTGAGCATGCTTCCGGCCCTGTTGCTGTTAAAGAGCCTGTCGTCTGGCTTTCCGAGTAAATTCTTGTGGTGGGTACCGTGGTTATCAAGCGAGTTTTTAACAACAACGTCGCAATGGTCACTTCGGACGATGGCTCCGAGCTCATCGTCATCGGCCGAGGCCTCTGCTTTGGCCGTCATGCCGGCGATGCCATCGACGAGGCGTCGATCGAAAAGACCTACGCGTTGCAGGAGGGAACTTCTCAGGACTCGCGTACGATTGACCGCTTGGCACATCTTTTGGAGTCCATCCCCACCGTCAACCTCGTGATTGCCGAGGACATTGTTCAGATGCTCCGTCGAGAGCTCAATGTTGATATCAACGACAAGATTCTCATTGCTCTCGCAGATCATATCAGCCTTGCTTTGGAGCGTGAGCGCAAGGGCGTCTCCTGTGAGAATCCGTTGCTGCTCGAGATCCAGCAGTTCTATCGCAAGGAGTATGCACTTGCGGGCCGTGCGCTGCAGATTATCAAGGAGTATATGGGCATCCAGATGAGCGAAGAAGAGCAGGGTTTTATTACGCTGCATATCGTCAACGCCGCCATGTCGCAGCGCTCTGACCGTCTGATTGTTTCGGTCCAGCTTGTTCGCGACGTGCTTGCGATTGTTTCTGAGCGCTATTCTACGACCCTCGATAACACCTCGCTGCCTTACGAACGCTTCGTTCGTCACCTGCAGTTTTTCGCACAGCGGGCGCTTGACCCCACGGCCGGGCAAATCAATGGCGACGCGCTGTTCCGAATCGATGAAACGGCGTATCCGTGCGCATTCTCGTGCGCGGACGCCATAGCCGCCCACCTGTCGTCTACCTATAACGTTGTCGTTACCGATGCCGAGAAGAGTTATCTCGCATACCACATTGTTAACCTGCTTGGAGAACCTGGTCTCTAGGCATAACGTGCCCACACATCGATTGGTATAAGGCAAGGCTTACGGTCTTGCCCAGGGCACATCTGTCTTAATTTGCGGAAAAGGAAGGGGAGTACCGCTATGACCGCAAAAAAGAAGTTCAATTTCAAAGCGCCGTTGGAGGTGTTCGCGAAGTCGATCGTTCAGCCGATGATGTATCTCTCGGTTGCCGGCATCCTGCTCATCGTGGGCATCATTCTGACCAACAAGACCATCTGCGCCATGATCCCCGTGCTGGGCTTCGGTCCGTTCCAGCTTGTGGGCGCCGTTGTCTATCAGTCGCTGATGTTTATCATCAACAACCTCTCGATTCTGTTCTGCGTGGGCATCGCCGGCGCCATGGCAAAGAAGAACAAGGGCCATGCTTCGCTGATCGCCCTGATGTCGTTCTTCCTGTTCCTGCAGGCTAACAACATCGTGCTCAACGCCACCGGTTCTCTTGCCGATGCGAGCGGCATGCTCGGTCTTACCGGAACCGGCCAGGCCACCGTTATGGGCATCCAGGTACTCGATACCGGCGTGTTTGGCGGCATCATCCTTGGTTGCATCACCGGTGCCGTGTTCAACAAGTACTCGAACAAGCAGTTCCCCATTGCCCTTTCGATGTTCTCGGGCGTTCGCTTCCCGTTCCTGATTATGATCATCATTTCCTGGATCATGGGCGCTGGCTTCTGCATCGTTTGGCCTCCGGTTCAGGGTGCCATCTCCTCCGTTGCCGGTATCATTAAGGAGTCGGGCAACATCGGTCTGTTTATCTACGGCATGCTCAACAAGCTGCTCGTTCCCACCGGCCTGCACCACCTCATCTACACCCCGTTCCAGTTCTCCGATGTGGGCGGCACCCTGACGCTGGGTGATCAGGTTATCGCCGGCGCCTATCCCATCCGTGTTGCCGAGATGGCAATGACGGGCCAGCCCTTCTCCGATAGCACCTACTTCAACAGCTATACCTTCAACAACCTGTGGCCCTACATCGGCATCGGTCTCGCCTTTATCGTCACCGCTTACAAGGGGAACAAGGATAAGACCAAAGCCGTTATCATCCCGCTGATCATCACCGCCGTGCTCTCCTGTGTCACCGAGCCCATGGACTTCCTCTTTGTCTTTGCCGCTCCCGTGCTCTTTGTCGTTCACTCGGTTCTTTCCGGCATCTTCCTGGTTCTGCTCAAGGTTCTCTCCGTGCCCGCTTCGACTGCAGGCGGCATCATCAACATCGTGGTTTCCAACCTGGTCCTGGGTGTCGACAAGACCAACTGGCCGGTTATGCTGGTGCTTGGAGTCGTCAACGCCGCTCTGTACTTCTTCCTCTTCACCTTCCTTATTAAGAAGCTCAACCTCCACACGCCTGGTCGCGAGGAGGAGTCCGAGCTTGCTGAGTCCGTTGCCGAGGGCGAGGCCGCCGCGTCTGTCGCGGTGAAGCAGGGCGCTGTTGCCGCAGCTCCCGCAGAGGGCGTCGATGCAGGTATTGCCGACCTGGTCGCAGGTCTTGGTGGCAAGGACAACATCGAGGAGCTCGAGAACTGCTTTACGCGTCTCCGCGTGAACGTTAAGAACCCGGACCTCATCAATGAGGACCTCATCAACCACGTGCCCAACAGCGGCATCAACCGCAACGGCAACAATATCCAGATCATCTTTGGCATGAAAGTCGCCGAGATGCGCGACAAAGTCGAAAACGCAATTGAGAAGGAGCAGTAAACAATGATCATTACTCTGTGTGGTGGCGGATCCACCTTTACCCCCGGCATCGTCAAGTCCATCGCTCTGCGCAAGGACGAGCTCGATGTTGACGAGATTCGTCTGTACGATATCAACGAGGAGCGCCAACGCAAGATCGGCGTGCTCGTGGACTGGATTTTGCACGAGGACCTCGGCCTGGACATCAAGCTCACGGTGACCACCGACAAAAAGACGGCTTTTACCGACGCGAGCTTCGTGTTTGCCCAGATGCGCGTGGGCGGCTACGCCATGCGCGAGCAGGACGAGAAGATTCCGCTGCGTCACGGCTGCGTGGGTCAGGAGACCTGCGGTTGCGGCGGCCTTGCCTATGGCATGCGCACCATCTTCCCCATGGTCGAGCTGATCGATGACGTTGAGAAGTACGCCAAGAAGGACTACTGGATTCTCAACTACTCCAACCCTGCCGCCATCGTCTCCGAGGGCTGCCGTGTGCTGCGTCCCAACGCTCGCATCATCAACATCTGCGACATGCCGATCGCGATCATCGACGTGGTTTGCGCCGCGCTCGATATCGACAAGAAGGATGTCGAGTACGATTACTTTGGCCTCAACCACTTTGGTTGGTTCACCTCGATTCGCCACAAGGGCGAGGAGGTGCTCCCGCAGCTGCGCGAGTACATCAAGGAGCATGAGATCCTGCTGCCCGATTCCTACCTCAAGGGCATGGGCTCGCTCATGGCAAAGAAGCCCGAGGAGGCCACCGACGAGCATCCCGAGCAGAACCGCCACACCAAGGGCAGCTGGTACTACGTCTGGAAGGGCGAGTACGAGATCATGGAGTGCTTCCCGGAGTACCTGCCCAACACGTATCTGAACTACTACCTGCAGCAGAAGGAGTTCGTCGAGCATTCCAACCCCGAGCGCACCCGTGCTAACGAGGTTGAGGAGACGCGCGAGAAGAATCTCTTCGACGGCATCGACCACTACGAGAAGACCGGCGAGATCGACGAGAGCACGTTCTATGCGGGCAGCCACGGCGACTGGATTGCCGACCTGGCTATCGCTCTGAAGAACGACACCAAGCAGCGCTTCCTGGTCATTTGCGAGAACAAGGGCGCTATCCCCAACATGCCCTACGACGCTATGGTCGAGCTGCCTGCCTACATTGGCAAGAACGGCCCCGAGGTCATCAGCCGCGACAACATTCCTCTGTTCCAGCAGGGTCTCATGATGCAGCAGCTGAACTCCGAGAAGCTCGTGGTCGAGGCTACGATCGAGGGTTCGTACGAGAAGGCGCTCAAGGCCTTTACGCTCAACAAGACCGTGCCGTCGATGAAGGTCGCCAAGGAGGTTCTCGACGACATGATCGAGGCCAACAAGGGTTACTGGCCCGAGCTTAAGTAAAAGCAACAGGGTCGCTGGCCGCATACCATGAGCAATGCCCCGTCCACGTGATTGCGTGGGCGGGGCATTGTCGTTTGGTAACGCGTTTTATCAAATATGGCATTTATCTGCGGTAATGTTCTATTTCACCGCTGAGGGTGACATTTCATGCCGCCTGCCGAACTGCGTGAAGACCTAACAACTTTTTAGGTCAGTGTTGTGCGTGTAGCAACTTCGCCCGGCCTCGCCTCCGGGCTGCCATGTGAGAGGGGATCTTATGGCTCGACTGCATGTAATGGAACGCAGCCACGCTCAGGCCGTCATGGACGACCTGCACGATGCACTCGGACGTCGTCTGGCGGTGAGTTCACTCGCCCCGTGTCCCGTCGAGTTTACGGCGGCGCTCGTCAACCTGTGCTCCACCCAGAGCTGCGGCAAGTGCACGCCCTGCCGCGTGGGCCTAAGCGCGCTGAGCGACCTGCTCGCCGATGTGCTCGAAGGGCGCGCCGATGAGTCCACACTCAACCTGATTGAGCGCACGGCCCGCACCATCTACCTTTCGAGCGATTGCGCCATCGGCTACGAGGCCGGCGCCATGGCGCTCACGGCCATTCGCGGCTTCCGCGACGATTTTGAGCATCACATTCGCGAGCACTCCTGCGGCTTTGATCGTGAGGCCCGTGTCCCGTGCGTCTCGGGCTGCCCGGCGCACGTCGACATTCCCGGTTACATTTCGCTGGTCGAGGCCGGCCGCTATGCCGATGCCGTCAAGGTCATCCGCAAGAACAACCCGCTGCCGCTCGTTTGCGGCCTGGTGTGCGAACATCCCTGCGAGATGCACTGTCGCCGCGGCATGGTCGATGATCCCATGAACATCCTTGCCCTTAAGCGTTTTGCCGTTGAGCACAGTGACCTCAACGACCACAAGCCGCATGTAGTGGACAACACCGGTAAGCGCGTCGCCGTGATCGGCGGCGGCCCGGCCGGCCTTTCCTGTGCCTACTACCTGGCCGTGATGGGTCATAAGGTGACCATCTTTGAGCAGCGCCACCACCTGGGCGGCATGCTGCGCTATGGCATTCCCAGCTACCGTCTGCCGCGCGAGCGCCTGCAGGCCGAGATCGACTGGATCTTGAGCGCCGGCATCGACGTTGAGCTCGATCACTCCGTCAACGGCGAGGAGCTTACCCGCCTGCGCGACGAGTTCGATGCCGTCTACCTGGCCATTGGCGCTCACAGCGATAAGAAGCTCGGCCTTCCGGGCGAAGAGGCGCCCGGCGTGGAGTCGGCCGTCAAGATGCTGCGTGCCATTGGAGACGACGAACTGCCCGACCTGAGCGGCCAGCGCGTGTGCGTCATCGGCGGCGGCAACGTGGCCATGGACGTGGCGCGCTCTGCCGTGCGCTGCGGCGCCGAAAAGGTAAGCATCGTCTACCGCCGTCGCATCTGCGATATGACGGCTCAGGACGCCGAAATCGCCGGCGCCCAGGCCGAGGGTTGCGAGGTTCTGGAGCTTACGGCCGCGCTCGCTATCGAGACGGGCGAAGATGGTCGCGTGAGCGGCCTGCGCGTGCAACCGCAGATTATCGGCGAGCCCCGCCGCGGTCGTCCGGCTCCGCGTGCCGCCGCTACGCCCGAGCGCGTCATCCCCTGCGAGCGCGTGTTTGTCGCCATTGGTCAGGACATCGATTCCAAGCCGTTTGAGGAGATGGGCATTGCCTGCAAGTGGGGCTGCGTGGTCACCGATTCGGATGGCGCCGTGCCTAACTTCGATGGCCTCTTTAGCGGCGGCGACTGCCAGACCGGCCCCGCCACCGTCATTCGCGCTATCAATGCCGGTCGCGTGGCTTCGGCAAACATCGACCACTACCTGGGCTTCGATCACAAGATTAAGCTCGACGTCGAGCTGCCGACCGTTCAGTTTAAGGGCAAGCATGAGTGTGGCCGCTGCGAGCTGGGCGAGCGCGAGGCCGGCGAGCGCATTCACGATTGGAATCTGGTCGAGCAGGGCCTTACCGAGCAGGAGGCACGCCAAGAGGCGAGTCGCTGCCTGCGTTGCGACCACTTTGGCTTCGGTGCGTTCCGCGGAGGGAGGAACCTGGAATGGTAGAGCTCAACAAAACCACCGTCGGCGACAACAGCGAAAACGGAGCGCACAACATGGTCAGGCTCATTATCGATAACTGCGAAGTCGTGGTGCCCGAGCACACCACGATCCTGGATGCGGCCAAGTCCGTCGGCATTCAGATTCCCACCCTGTGCTACCTGCGCGATCTAAACGAGATCGGCGGCTGCCGCGTGTGCGTGGTCGAGGTTGAGGGCTGCGACCAGCTGGTCGCAGCCTGCAACAACTACGTGCTCGACGGCATGGTGGTCCACACCAACAGCCCCAAGGTCCGCGAGGCCCGCCGCACCAACGTGCAGCTGCTGCTGTCCCAGCACGATTCGCAGTGCACGAGCTGCGTGCGCAGCGGCAACTGCAACCTGCAGACCATCGCCAACGACCTGGGCATTTTCTACCTGCCGTATCAAAAGCACTTGACGGGCGAGGGCTGGGACTTCGATTTTCCCATCATCCGCGAAAACGACAAGTGCATTAAATGCATGCGCTGTATCAAGGTGTGCGAGAGCGTGCAGGGCCTAGGGATTTGGGACCTGACCAACCGCGCCACGCATACCGCCGTGGGTACCCGCGGGCGCGCGCCGATCGGCAAGACCGATTGCGTCGCGTGCGGCCAGTGCATCACACATTGCCCGACGGGCGCACTGCGTGAGCGCGACGATACCGAGACCGTGTTTGACGCGCTCGCTAATCCCGACAAGATCGTGCTGGTGCAGATCGCGCCGGCCGTGCGTAGCGCCTGGGGCGAGGAACTCGGCATCCCGCGTGAGGAAGCCACCGTCGAGCGCCTGGCTTGCGCGCTGCGCCGCGTTGGCTTTGAGTACGTGTTCGATACCGATTTCTCGGCCGACCTCACCATCATGGAGGAGGGCTCCGAGCTGCTCGAGCGCCTGGGCGCCGTCGCCAAGGGCGAGGGTGACAGTCGCGGCTGGCCCATGTTTACGAGCTGCTGCCCGGGCTGGGTGCGCTTTGTGGAGGCGCGCTATCCGGAGTTTGTCGACAGCCTGTCCACGTCTAAGTCGCCGCAGCAGATGTTTGGCGCCATCGCCAAGACCTACTACGCCAAGGTGCTGGGTGTGGAGCCCGAGCGCCTGTTCGTGGTGTCCGTTATGCCGTGCACGGCCAAGAAGGCCGAGTGCGCGCTGCCGAGCATGGTGGGCGAGGGCGGCGCGCCCGACGTAGATGTTGCGCTGACGGTGCGCGAGATGGTGCGCATGATCCGCGCGAACCACGTGAGCGTCGACACGCTGGTTGAGGAACCACTCGATACGCCGCTGGGCTTTGGCACGGGTGCGGGTGTGATCTTTGGTGCCACGGGCGGCGTGATGGAGGCCGCCGTGCGCTCGGC